>CAYSLJ010000007.1:0-77882 GCA_964431735.1 uncultured Synergistia bacterium
CCGGACAGGGACAGGTTTTAGAAATGGGTATGAACTTATCTGGAGCGGTAATTAGGGGCTGTAAAGAAATAATCTCCTCAATAAGGAGGTAACTATCGTGGCATTTTCAGAGGAAAAACCTGTGCCAGAAAAAATTCTGAATGAAAGCGAAGAAAAATACCGTTTCCTTTTTAATTCTATGGTAGAAGGTGTGGCCATACATAGAATAATTTATAATGATAAAGGGGAACCGGTAAATTATGAAATTATTGATATTAATCCCGTGTATGAAGATATGTTAAAATTAAAAAGAGATGATGTTATAAATAAACTTGCTACAGATGTTTACAGGACACCTACCCCTCCCTATCTGAGAGAATTCACATCTCTTGCTGAACCCGGTAAACCTTATAAATTTGAAACCTATTTTCCTCCTATGGATAAATATTTTTCCATATCTGTAGCTTTAATAGAAAAAGGACATTTTGCCACGATTTTCTCTGATATTACTGAAAATAAAAAAACACAGGAAGAAATTATGGCTGCAAGACAGATGTTACAGAAGGTTATGGATTCAATTCCCCAGTTTATCTGCTGGAAAGATTGTAACTCTGTTTTTCTTGGTTGTAATAAAAATTATGCCGGAATGATTGGACTTTCCAGGCCTGAAGAAATTGTGGGTAAAACCGACTGGGACTTACCATGGAAAAGAGAAGAAACGGAATTTTTTCTTGAATGTGACAGGAAGGTTATGGAATCCAACAGACCTCAATATCATATTATTGAACCGGCTTTAAAAGCAGATGGAAGTCAATCCTGGCTTGATACAAGCAAAGTACCCCTTCATGACGGACATGGTAATGTTACAGGTATTCTGGTAGCTTTTGAAGATATTACGGAACGCAGAAATAGGGAAGATGAAATCAAAAGACTTAATACGGAACTGGAACAGAGAGTGAAAGAACGTACTGCCCAGCTTGAAGCTGCCAATAAGGAACTGGAAGCTTTTTCCTATTCTGTTTCTCATGACCTGCGAGCCCCTCTGAGAAGTATAGATGGTTTCAGTCAGGCATTGTTTGAGGATTATTATGATGTTTTAGATGAAGGTGGAAGAGATTTTATTAAACGTATTCGTTCTTCGGTGCACCGTATGTCACAACTCGTAGAAGATCTTCTCCAACTGTCAAGAGTTAGCAGGAGCGAGATTAATTATGAAGAAATTAATATGACCGCTCTTATTAATACAATAATAGAAGAATTTCACGAGAGAAAACCTGAGAGAAAGGTCAACTGTATTGTCAATCCCTCTCTTACTGTGAGAGCAGATAAAAATTTAATGAGAATAATTCTGGTAAATCTTCTTGAAAATGCCTGGAAATTTACTTCAAAAAAAGTCTGTTCAGAGATAGAAGCAGGTATGATTGTAAAAGACGGTAAACATATTTATTTTGTCAGGGATAATGGTGCAGGTTTCGATATGAAATACGGCGATAAACTGTTCGCACCTTTTCAGAGAATGCACAGTGCAGACGAATTTGAAGGAACAGGTATAGGTCTTGCCACAGTACACCGTATAATCAGACGTCATGGCGGAGAAGTATGGATAGAGAGTGTTCCCGGTATAGGAACTATTGTATATTTTACTTTATAGTTTATTTCATAATTAACCTCTTATTGACATTATTCTACTTCTTTTGTTACAATGAGCAGATAAATTTTTTTATCGAAAGGAGCTATTATATATGTCAGATGTACTTCATAAATCTTTTTATTGTCCCAGCCTGAATAAAGAAATGAGATACTGTATTTATCTTCCTCCGAGTTACTGGAATAATAATAATGTCTATTATTCATCTCTCTATCTTCTTCCCGGATTGATGGATTATGAGAAAACATGGTGTGAAAAAGGCAGAGTTCATGAACATATGGATAATCTCATTTACAGCGGAAGAACAGGTGAAATGATAATAATAATGCCTGATAAAGATGACGCAGCTCTTAACCCTCATGTGAAAGAAGCTTTTGCTTCCTATCTGGGAAGAGATCTTCTCGGTCATATTGAATATGAATATAGAGTTATTCCATCCAGAGGTCACAGGGGTATTGAAGGTCTTTCCCTTGGAGCAGGATGGGCAGTACGTATGGCTCTCTGGTATCCTGAAGTTTACTGTTCCGTTGGCGCTCTGAGCGGCGGCTTCGGTGAGGAAACCTATAATTTGATACAGGAAAAACAGGATTATCTGAGACATCTCGGCATGAGATTCAGAATAGGTGTGGGTACTGCAGAACCTGAGGTTATAGAAGGAAACAGACATTTTTCCGATTTCCTTCAAAGCCTGGGTTTCTACAGTGAATTTGCCGTAGATGAAGGCCCTCATGACTGGCCTTTATGGGTAAATCAGATTTATAATTCCCTCCAGTTCCATTATTATTCTTTTAATTCGTAAAATCGCGAAACAATAGGATTATTAAAGAAAAGGTTGAAAGGACAATTTCAGCCTTTTCTTTGTTTTTTTCGTGACTTCACAATTGCGTTTAAAAATGACAGGTGATTTTACATACAAGGGAAAAAGAAATTTGTTATAGAATATTCAGAGTGAAAAGTGAAAGGTGAAAAGTGAATAAAATAAGACATTACCTGCCATTCACTATTCACTACTCACTATTCACTAATTACAGATTTATATGCATTAACTATAATTTTCAGTAAAGGTGAATTTACCTGTCGTAAAAAAACGCAATCTGACTTCACGTATTTGCTCTTTATAAAAAGCATGTTATAATTATCTTGCTTCCAGTCTTAAGGGGTTCTCAGTAAATAACTATATCGTAATCCCGTGTCATATGTCATGAAAAGGAGGTTGTTATGCATAAAAAAATATTAAAAATAGATCTGGAAACAAAAAAATACGATATATCGGAAGACAGTGAACTTTATAATCACTGGATGGGAGGTACAGGGGCAGGTACAAAACTGTTAAACAGGGAATGTCCGAAGGATATAGATCCACTGGATCCGAAAAATCCTGTTATATTCAATACAGGCCCCTTAAACGGCTATTTCCCCGTAATAACAAAAACTGTTGCCATGTTCAAATCGCCTCTTACTGGAAACATAGGTGAGTCTCATGGAGGAGGACGGTTCTTTCAGGGTATGAACAGTGCAGGTTTTTCATCTATAATAATAACGGGAAAAGCAAAAAAGCCTTGCTATATATGTATCTACAATGATAAAGTAGAATTTAAAAATGCAGGTTCCATCTGGGGGCAATCTGCTCTTGCCACTGAAAGGATTTTGAGAGAAGCAGAAGGAGGTAAAGGGAAACTCTCTGTTGCAAGAATTGGCCCGGCAGGGGAGAGGATGTCACGGTTCGCCTGTGTTACAATTGACGGTTCCCGCCATTTCGGCCGTCTCGGTATAGGTGCAGTATTTGGCAGTAAAAATCTTAAAGGGCTTGTTATTGGAGGAACAAAATCTTTACCTGTAGCGGATAAAAAAGAATATAATAAATTTTACAGCGAAATTTATACGGAGATTAAAGAATCAAAACTTATGAAAAAATATCATGACTACGGAACTTCTGTGAATGTAATACCACTGAGTAAAATAGGTGGCCTTCCTACAAGAAATTTTTCTCAGGGCTATTTTGAAGGTTCTTCACAGATTTCAGGGGAGAAATTTGCTTCTGATTATCTGATTCAGCATACAGCCTGTGCACACTGTCCCGTAGGATGTATTCACATCGGAAAACTCCGTGAAAAATTCTCCGAACCATGCCATTATAAAACAGTGAAAGTTTCCTATGATCATGAACTTATTTATGCCCTGGGAAGCAATTTGAGTATAAGTTATGCTCCTGATATATTAAAATTACTGGAATATATTGAAAAACAGGGATGGGATGCCATAAGTATGGGTGTAACCCTTGCGTGGGCTACAGACGCATTTCTTCATGGCATAATAAATTTAAAGCACACAGATATATCTGTAGCCTTCGGTGATACGTCTACATATATGGAAATGATGAGAAGAATTGCTTCAGGTTACAATGAATTTTACAGGGATCTTGAGGCAGGGGCAGATTACTGTGGAAAGAAATATGGAGGCCTTGATCTTGCCATATGTTTCGGGAAAAACGAGTCACCCGGTTATATGACAGGAGAAAATACCTATCTTGGTTTCTGTGTCGGCAACCGCCATTCCCATCTGGACAATGCTTCTTACAGCCTGGATCAGAAACTGCTTACCACTCAGATAGATGAAGTAAAACAGGTGGAAATGCTCCTCACGGAAGAAAGATGGCGTTTTATATTAAACAGCCTTGTAATATGCCTTTTTGCCAGGGAAATATATAAAAAAGACAGAATAATTAAATTGTTAAACCTTCAGGGACATACCTGGGATGAACAGAGTCTGCATGATTTAAGTAAACGAATACATATGGAAAAAATGGCTTTTAAGATGGCAAATGGTTTTGATCCATTTTCTTTAGAACTTCCCGGTAAACTTTACAGGGTAAAATCTGCAGGAAATTACCTGGATGAAGAGAGTTTTAAAAGGAAAAACAAACTTTTCTGGGAAATGGCAGGGATTACGGAACAGAAGTAGGTGAAGGTTGAATTGAGTTAACAATATGTTAACAATATGTTAACAATATGTTAACATTGTTAATAATATGGCAATATCTTTCTGGTATAATATTAATAGATAATGAATTAAAATAAGGTGGTGTTAAAAATGCCAGAGGAATTGCTGGAGGAATTGATCCATGACATTTATGTAATACCTTTCACCGGTGTTAAAGAAGAATCTCATCAGGCTGATAATGAGATTATAAGGGGTACTGACGCAGGATTACCTTTTACCGGTATTTCCGATGTTTCAGGAAAACCGAATAAGAAAGTTGTAAAAGATTTTTCTACTGTTAAAAAGATAAATATTGCCATCAACATAATTAATTATATATTCACTGTAATTTTATCCCTTATTACTTTGAGATTTGCTTTTTTAATCTTCGGAGTAACGGATAATATAATTTACAAAATAACCGGCCTGTTGTTATTTCCTGCCTTTCATATGCTTGGTACGGCGCCATATGTATCGCCTCCTCATGTGGAACGTGAATCACTTGTAGCTATAGCTTTATATGCCATTATGGTTTCTTTCATATCAATCGTGGCCAGTTTTGTGAAGAAAATAATAAAAAAGAAGAATGTGTGACATAAGTTGTAAAAAGTGAATAATAAGTAGTGGTAACTGCTCACTATTCACTTCTCACTGAACTAATATT
This sequence comes from uncultured Synergistia bacterium, assembly GCA_964431735.1. Lineage (GTDB taxonomy): Bacteria > Vulcanimicrobiota > SpSt-956 > SpSt-956 > JAKJGF01 > CALARM01. The sequence goes on from CAYSLJ010000007.1 coordinate 5,271, forward strand.
TCCCTGAAGCTCTGAGAGTGATTTTCCTGTTATTCCATGCTTCAGTATAATCAGGGTCAATATTTAACGCTTCATTATAGCATTCCAGAGCTTCTTCGTATTCTCCCTGGTTGTGCAGTGCTACTCCTTTATAATTCAATGCTCTCACATATCTGGGATTAATATCCAGTACGTCATTATAGCAGTCTATGGCTCCGTCATAATCCCCTTTATTATAAAGGCAGCACCCTTTTTTTATGAGTATTTCTATATCTTTCGGGTTAATATCCAGTGCTTTATTATAACAGTCTTCAGCTTCATCATATTCTCCGAGTTTTGAAAGGGATAGTCCTTTGTTGGCAAGAGCGTCTATATATTTCGGGCTTATATCCAGTGCTTTATTGTAGCAGTCAATAGCTCCTTTGTAGATAAACATGTTGTGAAGTGCTATACCTTTATAGTTCCATGCTTCGATAATAGCGGGATTTATGTCTAAAACCCTGTTGTAGCAGTCTATAGCTTCTTCGTATCTTCCGTTATTTGCCAGGAAATTACCTTTTTCGAATAATTCTTCTATAGGTTCACCTTTACATAGAGATATATTAAACAGTAATGTTAAAATTGTTAAAATATATTTTATCCTGTGACTCATATAAAGTCCTCCCTATTCATAGATTCTTACTTCGAAGGAAAAATTTTTATCTATGAGACTCTGAACTATTGAAGCGAATGTATCTATATGTTTAGGATATATGTTCATAGACAATCTGCTACATTTCTTTTCATGTTTCTTTATATTTTTTACCTGAAAATTCTGGTAACTTGTGAAAGAACCTTCTGCTTTATCTATGTCTTTCATAAGTTTCGAATAATTTAACAGTTCCTGGAGTGTGTGTAATTTTTCTTCAAATATAATATCAACTTTTACGGATAATTCCCTTTCAAGCCTTTCCTTTAAATATTCTGACGACTCTTTAATATCTTTTCCTGTATAAACAGCATACATATAAATTACTTCTTTTCTAAAATTAAAATTGATTGTTTCATATTTTCCATTCTATACTGTAAGTTTCTGTAAAATGTCTCTTAATCTGAAAGAATAAATTTTATTTAAATTGAGACTTATCTGAGGATAGCTTCTCAGCATGCCAAGGAAATCCTCTCTGTATATAGATAATAATTCAGCACTCTGAGAGATTATCCTTGCACCGGTTGCTCTGGTACCTTCGTCTACAACACCCATATCGCCGGAAATATCTCCTTCTTTAATATGAAGGACTATTACAGATTTTTCCGGGGAAGAAGCCATTATTTTATAAAGGGCGATTTCTCCTGATGCAACGATATAGACTCTTTCTGCTTCCGTTCCTTCTCTGTATAGAATTTCATCTTCGCTGTGAGTACTTACATGAAGTAAAGGAACTATTTCTTCCATGTCTGATGATGATAGACCTGAAAAGATAGGAATAGAGGCAAGAAGTTCAATGTCCAGTTTGTAAGTCTCTCTGTCAGGAATAAATGTTTCTTCTCTTTCTTCCGGAACAGGAATATCGGTAAATTTTTGCTGTGCCGGTTCTTCCTGTATCTGTTGGGTCGGTTCTGTATAAATTTCTTTTCTGGCTGTCATTTCCGGTTCAGTATCACCACCGGGAGTTTCCTGTGTTTTTACCTGTCCTTCTTTTTCATAATAGGATTTTATATCTTCTATGATTTCTTTTGGTGTTTTCCCGAGAAGGTGTCTTACAAAAGCAGATTTTTCTCCTCCCGACGTTATAAGTTGAGTGGCAGAATTTAAAAAAGATTTATGTCTTTTTTCTAAATATTCCTCAAAATGTTTCAATCCTGTTTCAAATTCTTTTACTGATTTTAAAAATAAATTTTTTACCTGAAGTTCTCTTTCCCACGACAGTCCTTTAGATTTGAAGCCAAAATTATCAAATCCTTTCCCGAATTTATCCAGTTTTTCTTTTTCCGATTGTAAAATAAAGCGAAAATCTTCTTCTGAAATAAGGTCTAACAGGAATTCCTGACATTTTTTATTCACATATCTATAATCCATAGCAGCCCGTGAAACAGGAACTTTATATTTTTTCCCTTCTGTTTCCTCCGTAGTTTCCTCTGAAATTTCTTCGTCTTCTTCTTTGTCCAAAGATGATATGTTTTTTGAGAATTTTTCCAGAAATTTCCTGGGATCTCTGTGGGATTTATATTCTTTATATACACCCATATATTTTCTGCCTTTCAGGGATTATAGTTTAAGGTTTATCCTTTAAGGTTTACAGGTCAGCCATAGAAAATAGTTTTTTAACCTTAAACCTTCAACTCTAAACCATATAAAAATTCCTTATAAAAATAAAAAAACCTTTCGGTTTTTTTATAAATTATTTAGATTAACTTTCTTTAAATAAATTATCCTGAAAGATTGATTTTACGCCATTAAAAATGAAAATTTCTCTACCTTTAAATTAAACAGCTTTATTTACACTGAAGAGTGCAAACATATATTATTAAACGATATTATTAACGTAATTAACCTTTAAAACAGAGACGATATGCGCCAAATGGAAGTATCTGGACATGAATATTTGATTTTACTTCCAGATTATCTATCCTGTTGGTATATTCCATATTTTCCAGGTCAACAGGGCTGGTTCTTCTCATTTCCATCAATAATAACTGTGCTTCTACACTCAGGGTAACCCGATCTTTTAACCATACAGATTTTTCCTGTCCATGAAGTCCCTGTGCCTGTCCCTTACGTGAGATTTCTGTCATTTTTTTGCCATGAACTGTATCTACCCTTGTGCCAAGAGTAATACCCGGTTTTTTTCTTCTTGCTGATACAGCATTAATGGCAGCCAATCCATCATCATTCTGTCTTCTCTGGGCCATATCTCTCCCCCCTGACTTAATTTTTTCAAAATTATCTGATTTAATTATATCATATATAATAGAAAATTTGTTAACATAGTGTTAAATTTTTGTAACATTGTTTGGAAAATTTATTATAAAGGTGATGAATTATAAATGTATCTATAGTATAATATATTCGTGATATGTAATGCCTTATGTGTGATGCGGAGGGATTAAACCCGTCACTCGTCACGAGAGCATGTATTTATTATTTATGCTTGACTCAATAGCTATAAAGGATGACTATCTATGTTGTTCGGTAAAAAATCCTGTCTCAGACGTCCTGAAAAGGAAGATTATCCCAGAATCTGGTTCTGGTGGAATGACCCGGAAATACACAAACTCTTAAATCTTCATCTTTTTCCTCCTTCCTTTGATGATGTGGAAATCTTTTATAATAACAGTATTTTTGATAGAACAAAAGAATTTTTTATTATCCATGCTTTCGATAAAAAGGCAATAGGTACAATAGATCTGCACGATATAAGATGGAGAGAAGGTTCTTCCTCTATTACTGTAATGATAGGTGAAAAGGAATACTGGAGTAAAGGTTATGGAACAGATGCTATTCTGACTTTAGCTGACTTTGCTTTTACTGAGCTTTCTTTGAGGAGAGTCGAGGTGACAGTGGCAGAATATAATAAAAGAGCTATAAAATGCTATGAGAAATGCAGTTTTAAGCTGGAAGGATGTCTCAGAAAAAGGCTGATCCTGAACGGAAACTATTATGATCAGCATATTATGGCTTTACTAAGGGAGGAATATGTAAATGTTCTGGCGTAAAAAGGAAAAAGCAGAACTTGTATTCTATCCGCAGAAAGGTAATTCAGGAAGCAATGCTCTGGCACAGACTCCATGGCCGAAATTCCGCGGCAATCTTCAGAATACCGGTCTCAGTGTATATTCAAGACCTCAGAGAGGAAGAAAGCTTAAATGGAAATTCAGGGTTAAGGATAATATTTCTTCCAGTCTGGTAATAGGGCCTGATAGTACACTTTATTTCGGTTCATGGGATAAGCATCTATATGCCCTGGATAATAAGAGAGGCAAGATGAAGTGGAGATTCGTTACAGGAGGCTATGTAACATCGACACCTTCTGTCACAAAATCAGGTACCATATATTTCGGCTCAAAGGATAAACATCTTTATGCTATAAATCCTGACGGAACTCTCAAGTGGAAATATTTTATAGGTAAAAGTATTACATCTTCAAATTCTATTGATGACGACGGAACAATTTATATAGGTTCCTGGAATGAACATCTTTATGCTGTCGGTGCAGACGGCACTATTCATATAGGTTCTCTTGATTTTTCTCTTTATGCTATAAATCCTGATGGAACTCTTAAATGGAAATTCGGTACAGGAAATCTTATAGAATCATCTCCTGCTATAGGTAAAGATGGAACTATCTATGTGGGAAGCGGTAACCCCTATCTTTATGCTATTTCAAAAGACGGACAGTTAAAGTGGAAATTCAGAACAGATAATTTTATTTCATCATCTCCTGCCATAGGAGATGACGGTTCTATTTATGTAGGGAGCGGAGATTCCGCTCTTTATGCCATAAATCCTGACGGAACCTTCCGATGGGGTGTGAGAACAGGAAAAGAAATAGTCTCTTCTCCTGCCATAGGAAAAGACGGAAATATATATTTTGGTTCCTGTGATAATTATTTTTATTCCATAAACAGTGAAGGTATGCTCAGGTGGAGTTTTAAAACAGGAGATTCTATAATCTCTTCACCTGTGATTGACAGTGAAGGTTTTGTATATTTTGGTTCCTGGGACGGCTATCTTTATGCTTTAAGACCTGATGGACAATTACAATGGAAATTTAAGACAGGCGGTTCTATCGATTCTTCACCCAGTCTGGATTCGGACGGAACTATTTATGTAGGGTCAAGCGATAAATATGTTTATGCTATAGGGTAGAGGAACGTCACGCGTCACGCGCCACGCGTCACGCGTCACGCTTCCTAATCCTTCGGCTTCATCAGAGGAAACAATATAACATCCCTTATGGATGGCGAATTGGTAAATAACATGGCAAGTCTGTCTATACCTATTCCCATACCTCCTGCAGGAGGCATGCCATATTCAAGGGCTTCTATATAATCTTCGTCAAGCATCTGTGCTTCTAAATCACCTGCTTCACGTTGTTTCATCTGTTCCAGAAATCTTTCTTTCTGATCAAAAGGATCATTTAGCTCGGAAAAAGCATTGGCCACTTCAAAATTAATTATGAACAGCTCAAATCTGTATGTGAGAGTAGGATCATCATCTTTTTTCTTTGCAAGAGGTGAGAGTTCTACGGGATAATCCAGTATAAATGTCGGCTGTATAAGTTGCGGTTCAACAGTAGACTCAAATATTTTATCTATAAGATTTGCCACATTCAGTTCATTAACCCTGTCTATGCCGAGTTCCTTTGCTTTACTTCTTGCAAAATTCAGATCTCTCAATTCTTTAAGACCTGCTCCTGCATATTTCTTTAAAGCTTCATCCATTGTAAGACGTGCAAAAGGAGGTTTTAGATTTACTGTTTTACCTTCATATTCCAGTTCATATGTTCCGGTACTATTTTCCGCTATTGATGCAATAATGTCTTCTGCGAGACACATCATGCCTTCGTAATCTGTATAGGCTTCATATACTTCAAGAGTAGTAAACTCCGGATTATGTTTTGTTGATATCCCTTCATTTCTGTATATACGGCCTATTTCATATACCTTTTCCAGTCCTCCTACTATTAACCTCTTCAGATGCAGTTCTGTTGCTATTCTCATGTAAAGATCCATATCCAGAGCATTGTGATGTGTTATAAAAGGACGGGCATTTGCCCCTCCCGGAATGGTATTCATACATGGTGTTTCAACTTCAAAGAAACCCTTCCTGTCAAGGAGTTCTCTTATGGATCTTACTATTTTTGTCCTTGTAATAAATGTCTTTCTTACATCGGGATTTACTATGAGATCAAGATATCGCTTTCTGTAACGAATTTCTGTATCTTTTAATCCATGCCATTTTTCAGGCAGAGGGTTAAGACATTTTGCCAGAGGGACAAAATCGGTCACATATAAAGAAATTTCACCTTTTTTTGTTTTAAAGATATTCCCTTCTACACCTATTAAGTCTCCTATATCTACAAGTTTGAATATATCAAATTTTTCTTCTCCAAGATCATTTTTACGAACATAGAGTTGTATTATGTCGTCAAGATCCATTAAGTCTGCAAAAATGACTTTCCCATGACCTCTGACTGCCATAACCCTTCCGGCCAGTCTCACAGTTTCACTGCTTTTTTCTTCTTCTGCGACCGAACCGTAGATTTTTCTCACTTCTGAGATGGAATGGCTTGTATTATATCTTTCGCCATAGGGCTTTACGTTCATCTCTTTCAGGCGGGCAAGTTTTTCCTGTCTGAATTGAACCTGATCTATAACCTGTTCTTCCATAACTAATTCTCCTTTTTTAGCTTTTAGCTTTTAGCATTCAGCATTCAGCATTCATAAATAATTTACACGATCTGATTATTCTATCAGTTCATTAAGGAGTTGGCAGGAAATAACTACATCATATTTACAGTTTATATCGTGACGCGTAATGCGTAACGCGTCACGCGAAGATACTAATCGTTTTAATAATTTGCCAGAGTTATTTTTCTTACAGTCCTAATCTTCAGGTTTTTCCCTGCTGATAGCTGATAGCTGATAGCTAAAAATCAATTCAAAATTTCCAGTATTTCATATTCCAGAGTCCCTGCAGGTGCATCCACTTTTATTGTTTCACCTGCCCGGGAGTCCAGCAATTTCGTTCCTACCATCGATTCATGCGAAATCTTTCCATTTCTCGGATCACATTCTGCAGGGCTTACTATTTTGTAAGTTTCTATTTGTTCCTTTCCTTTTTCACGTATTTTTACAGTTGAACCAATACTTACTACACCATGTGGTAGTTCACTTTCATCAATTATAATAGCATTTTGCAGCATTTTTTCCAGGTTCATAATTTCGCCTTCTACAAAGGCCTGTTCAAGTTTTGCATCTTCGTATTCGGAGTTTTCTCCTATTTCACCGAATTCCTTTGCCTGTCTTATACGCTGTGCAACTTCAGGTCTCTGGACAGCTTTTAAATAATGAAGTCTTCTTTTAAGTTCTTCGTAACCTTTTTTTGTAAGTTTTGTCTGTGTTTCTGCCATTTTTTACCTCCTAATTAATTCGTGATGCGTGATGCGTGATGCGTATTTTATCCCCATGGCGTTTTATTAAACGCCCCTGCTTCACCCTTCACGACTAACGACTCACCATTCATCAAATCACTTTTTTACTAAATATGCTACTAACTCTACGATTTTATAATTACCACTGTAATCGGAGTTATAACTGCAATTTATTCTTATATATTTTACCGGTCTCGCCGGGAAATTGATATACTGCCAGCTGTACCATTGACCATAGCTTCTGTCAAGAAGCAGTTCCCAGTCCTTTTTGTTTACAGAGGTCTCTATTTTAAACTGATAATAACTGCTTGATAAATCCCAGAAGAGTATATCTATTTTATTTATAAGATAGCATTTGTCAAGTACTACTGTCATAGGTTCATTTAAAAGAGCATAGGTAAAACCGTAATAAGAAGAATAACTGGTAGATTGTCCGTCAAGCATTGAACTGATGTTTCCAATGTCGTCCCTGGCTCCTTCTACATAGGCTCCAAGGTCTTTCAGAGCTATATTTACTCCGTCTTCAGGTGTTATAACTTCCACTCCCTGAGGATTTTCCGGACCTTTTGCAGGAGACGGTGAAGGAGAAGTGGCAACATGTTCAGGTATGGTCTGAAGTTTTACACTGGATATTAACATGTTTACCTGCTGGTTCGATGTTTCATATTCACAGACAGGGATTACAGAATATAATCTGTAAACCCTTTTACCTTTCTTAAGATAGATTTCTTCTACATTAATTACTCCTTCAGGTGAACTGAAATGACCCTTTATAAAAACACCTTTTTCTGCCGAGAAACTTTCAAGATACTGTCCTGTTATATCTCCTTTTTCTGTAAGAATAAAATTATAGGCCCCGGAAAATAACCTGGGTACATCCTTGAAGTCTGTTTCTTCTTTACTGGAAAAATCTACATAATCTATTCTGAAATAATAGCCCTTACCGTTTATCGGTCCGGCTACTATTATGGGATCATAATCTATTTTTCTCCAGCCCTGAGGTATCTGAAAGGTATAATAACCTTTAGCGTTTTCTACTTCTTCTGCCAGTGAAACAGATGTGAACCATATAAATAAAAGTAAAATAAATGATGCTGTTTTACTGTTGTAATTCATCAATATAGGCTTTAATATCCCTGAGCTCCTTTTTCAAATGTTCCTTGTATCCCGTTGATGGCTGTTCCATGGCTATCTTTAAATTATCATCGTAATACTTCTGAAGTCCTGTTATTATGGAATTAACTCCTTCTGCAACCATTTTTTTCTCTATTCTGGTTGTAGTGTCTCCTGTGAGATCCTTTCTGGTTCCGTAGGAAACAGCTGATTTTTCCCTGCCTTTACCGAGCATGACAGGTTCCGAAAGTTCATCTTCAAGTTTATAAACATAATTTGCCCCTGATTGTATAATGAAATTGAAGGCACATGCAAGGGCAAAGTTAAGAAGTCCTGTATCTTCTCCCGGTTCTATGGAGGGGAATGATGAAAAATCTTCTGCTATATGAAGAGGTTTTGAACCGCTTTCTCTTATCTGATCATAGCTGTATCTGTAGTTCTGCATCTGAGAAATTGCGAAAAGAGGAAGGCCGTGGACTGTATTTAATATGGTTATCCTGTCTTTATCTCCTGTGGAAGATACGTTATCTTCTTCCGCACCGAATGGTCTGCCTCTAAATTCGTGGACAACCATTGATTTTTCTCTGTCTTCTACACCGAGAACGACTATCTGTTTCACATTACCTCCATGCTGAAGCATGGCAGGATTATAATTCCAGTAAGGTGCTGCTTTAAAGATTATATCGTCTACCATTGAAGGAATATTAACTTTATCTTTATTGGCAGCAATAAAATCATCTATTGATTGTCCCAGAACCAGTCTGAATCGTTCCTTTGCATATTCTATAACCTTACCTATTATTTCATCAATAGATAAATGTTCGAAGTTTATAAGAGGACCATATTGGGAAAGAAAAGCTGCTTTTTCTTTGGAAATGTCTTTTATATATTCATCGTAGAGAGCCACTATGCCGTTATCCTCAATAATACTTGAAACAAGTACGCCTTTTCTTTCTTTTATTGAGAGCTGGTTTTTATATTTTGCCCTTATATCCTGACAGACCATATCCAACTGGTTCTTTACTTTATCTATCCTGCCTCTGATCCTGGATATGGCACTCTGGAGATTTGAGTAAATCGTTATGGCTATGGCTCTTCTTCTTGAATCTATTATGTTGTTAAGAAGAGCCTGTACGCCTCTTACAAGGCTGTCACGGCTATCCCTTATTCTTCCTTTTTTACCTATGAGATTCCAGCTTTTTATAACAGTGTCCAGTTCATTCTGGCCGTTACGTATTTTTGACCTGAGCTGTTCTACCTGCATATCGATAGCCTGTTTTTCCTGTTTCATCATTTCCGTGTAACGGTTAAAATCGCCTTTTAAGTGTTCAAGACATCTGAAAGCCACTTCTACCCCCAGGGCAGGATCATTTAAGATTCTTATAATTTCTTCCTGAAGAGCATTGAGACTCATGTCTGAAATCTGTGTCTCATTTGCTTTCATTATTCCTTCAATCTGAGACATTGCCTGTGTTTCGTAATACTGGCCATCATTTAAGATTTTCTGACTCAGTTCCTTATCACTTATTTCGTCATATCTGTTCGGGCTTATAATAATATTAATTCTGGAACCGTCAGGTTTGATTATAATTCTGTCTATAAGTTGATCTGAATTTTCCTCGTCAAGCTGGTTTTTATTTATAAAAGTGTCTGCAAGGTTATCACTCTGTTTTAACCAGTCTTTATCTTTCATGAGAAGATTTTCTATTATGTCCTGACCAAGTTTGAAAGCATTTATCTTTAAAATTCTTTCTGTCGGGTATTCTATGGCAGATGTTCCAAGACCGCTGTAAGCAGTATTTTTTCCCTGCTCATAATTTGTAAGAACAGGTTTTATATTGTCGAAGGGACTGGCAAGGCTTTTACCTACCTGTGTTCCTATCATGAGAAAAGCTGCATCACTTATCATTTCGGTAACTTCTTCAATATCTGCCAGTTTTCTGCCGTTTGCATTTATAGAATCTACAAGATAACATATATCAAAAGGTTTTTCTTTTGTCGTAACAGGCGGCAGTGACGGATAATGGCAAGAAAAGGTACTTTTCTTATCCATGAAATAATCCAGTTCTTTCAATGCAGCATAGGCGTTTGCCTCCATACCGACAGGCCTTGTGCCGCTTGTCCATGCTCCTGCCATAACCATGATGCCTGTAGAATTTATTTTTGATACTCCTGCATTGAGACATGCCTGTCTTGCGAGATAGGCAATATCCAGAAATGTTCCGCTTCCTGTTCCTCCACATACTGAACAGACTATATATACATCTATTACATCATTTCTTGTAAGTTCAAATCCCAGATCCTTCATACGTTTTTCATTCCCTATCTGGGTAACCTGATTTAAAGCCTGGGCTATGGCTGAAATTATAATCTGACAGTTCCAGAATACAGAAAGTCTTCCTGAAGTTCTTATCTGTCCTGCTCCGTCTTTTATATCATTGGGAGTAAAATCCTTTGGTATCCATTTACCTATAAGAGGCTGTGCTCCTCCCGGATGAGCTTCCCTGATTATAGCGGCAGCATTCTTTACTGTGAGATGGAAAAATTCATTCGGTTCCATCTCTGAAGCAGTCATAGAGCCTATAACCTCATCAGTATCACAATCAAATACAAGATATTTTATTACAGGGAGTTCTCCCAGACCATTTTTCTGCATCAATCGTTTAAGTTTTACTACAGCACGATGACCTGTGCCTCCAAGACCTATAACTAATGTTGGTATGAATTTTTTAGCCATTTTTATGTGGAGTTTTAAGTTGTAACACTTTAAAACCTGCCACCCAAACCCCCTTTCGGAAACTCGTGATAGGTCACGCGTCACGCGTTACGCGTTACGCGTTACGATTTTATAATTCTATGTAAGATTTATATTCCCTCCAAATATGATATAATATCTTTATGGTTACAAAGGAAGAACTTTTTGAAAAACTTGCCCGTTATTATAATAAACTTTCTCTTTTATTTGAAAAAAGTAAAAAAAATTTTTGCGGATCCTGTCATAGCTGCTGTACCTGTGTTCTTACTCATGGAGTATGTGAGATAGAATATCAATACATAGATCTCTTTCTTGAAAAAAATAACAGAGCAGAAGAGGGAAGAGCATTTCGGGATTATATAAATAAGAAAAGAACTATGGACGGACAGCTTATATATACAGGATGCCCTCTTTATGGTGACTGCGGCTGTTCTATTTATCATGTAAGACCTTATTCGTGCAGAACCTATGGTTTATACGGCAGAGTTCCTGTGCCTCCCTTCTGCGCTTTCAGAGATTTTACAATTATTTACAAGGCAAAAGATTTTTATAATACAGTGCCTCTGGCAACAGAGTTTTTTGAAATCAAAAGTTTTTATGACATTCTTATAACAGATGATCTGAGAGAAAAGGCAGAAAAATATTATAATTTTGCTCTTCATCTATATTACAGAGGCAATATGGATGAAGCTGAAAAAAATCTCAAAGATGCTCTTCAGACAGATCAGTCACACAGTCAGGCTTATTATCAGTTAGCTCTTATATATTATGATAAAGGTAATATCTTTGAAGCCTCAAAACTTACAGAAAAAGCACTTTCACTGGAGCCTGATAATCTTGCTATAAAGTTAAAGCTGGGATTGTTTCTTACGAGGCTGAATGAGAATGTCATGGCAAAAAATATATTCCTCCAGATTTTAGAAAAAGAACCTTTAAATAAAATGGCTCTTGTTGCACTGGGACATATTTCTTTAATTTCCGGTAATAGTGAAGATGCCAGATTATACTGTATTAAAGCCCTTGAAGTGGATCCTCACCTGGAGATGGCTCTTCTTATGCTGAAAAACATATCACAAATGAACAGTAAATAGAATGAAATTTTAATTACTTTTCACTTATAAACCGAGCAATGGTTTTAAATATTCTTCAGTCTTTTTTATTATACTGTCAGCTTCTTTAACGTTTATTCCCAGTAATCGTTTTGCTTCTTCAAGATATTCATATTCTTTTTCATCCCATTTACTTACCATGGCTGAAGCTGTAGCCATTCTCAGTGTATTTCTCTTTGCCTGAGGTGTTTTTATCCACCGTACTATATTTTTTAATTTTCTCGGTGTACTTACCTCTTTTTTTAATCTGCTTTTTGTACCGGAAGATATGTCTATTTTATCTATATATTCTATTAAACACGAACTTTCAGCTTCATCAAGGACTCCGTCTGCCCAGGACATTCCTATCATAAGACTTATCATATGCCTTGCTTCTTTTTCATCCATATTGAATTCCATGCCGCAGCCTTCACAGGAAAAATTGTTTATATCCACATTTGCTCCGCATACAATACAGTAAAGGTCATCTGTTTTTACTTCATGATCCTTTTCCCGGCTCTTAATTTTTTTCATTATTTCCTTTTCTCTTTTTACTTTAAGGGATTTCCCCTGACCTTCTGTTGTATCAGATTTAAAGTCTATACCAAGTCCTATAAGATTCAGTACTTTTTTTGATATTTTTTTACTCATAAATAAACGCCACCTTAGATTTTATTTATCGTAACCAGGAAAATATGTAACTTACTGACCTGAGAATAAGTATATAATAACGTTTTTCCTGCCGTCACCCGTCACGCGTTACCGGTGCATATATGTATTATTTATACTTACCTCGGTAATTTTAAGGTTCACGAATTATTATATCACATAAGTCAAGATGGATTGCCTTTAAAAATGACAGATGATTTTGCATACATTTCATAGAAAAATTCAATCATTACACATGCAGTTATACTAACGGCCATGACCGTTTCTGTCACGACGAGAAATGAGAATGCGTTCCTCCCGTAACGCGTCAATCGTTACGATTTTCATATAAATATATTACGATTCTGGCAAAAATGTTACATAAATTGTAAGTGTTCAGCTATCAGCAGATAGCAGTCAGCTTTTACAGGAATTACATAATAAATGTCGTTAAATATTTTTTCAGACTGATTTACACAGTCAGGCTTTGTAAGTTTTAGCTGATAGCTGACTGCTGAACGCTTACCATAAATTTAACTTTTCCGTAAATATCAGGAAAAGGAATTCACTTTATGCTATCGAATAACAATTTAGATTTCGTTGATTTAGATTTCCTTGATTTCGTTGACTATACTTTTGCAGATTTTAAAAACTGTAAAAAATAATCTAGAAATGACCTCAAAATAACTGTCGCAAATCAGGGTTATGGGTGCCGGGTGTTGGATTAAGAAGTTTTAAAACCTGGAACCCAAAATTCAGAACCTATTTAACTATAAAGCCATTAAAAATAAGGAAATTATGAAACAGTGTAAAAATATAGTCGGAAAATACATTATAGCATAGAGTAAAAAGAAAAAGGTGTATATAAATGGCTGTTTTATGTCATATGTGTGGCAATGAAAATGATGTGAACAGTAATCTCTGTAAATATTGCGGAAGTCCTGTAATAATAGATGAACAGGTTACATGTTTGCCTCAGAAGACTGTTCTGGATAACAGATATGAAATCATCCATCTTGTTAAATCGGGCGGTATGGGGGCAGTATATAAGGCCATTGATCTCAGGTTAGATGATATATGTGCCGTAAAAGAAATGCTCAGTTTTCATGCCTCTCCTTCTAAGAGGCAGGAAGCTATAAACAGATTTAATGATGAAGCAAAGATACTTACCAGACTCCGCCATTCAAATCTTCCCAGAATAAGGGATTATTTTATAGAAAATGATAAATATTATCTGGTTATGGATTTTATAGAAGGTATAGATCTGGAAACTATATGGTTTAACTCTTACGGAAAGAAATTTGATGAAAAAGAAACTGTAGAATGGTCTCTTCAAATTCTTAATGTTCTGAATTATCTCCATAATCAGGAACCTCCTGTAATATATAGAGACATTAAACCGTCAAATATCATTTTAAAAAGAGACACGAATCAAGTCGTTCTTATAGATTTTGGTATAGCAAGAACAATTTCACCTGAAGCAGTTCATAAGTCGGCAAGCGGCACGGAAGGTTATTCTCCGCCTGAACAATATCGAGGTATAGCCGTACCACAGAGTGATATTTATTCTCTCGGAGCTACTATGCATCAATTACTCTCCGGAGACCCCCCTCTTACACCGTTTAAATTCTGCAGTATATGTGATAAAAATTCTACTGTTTCAGTAGAAATGGAACGTATAATCATGAAAGCTCTGGAAGAAAGAATTGAAGATAGATTTCTTTCAGCAGAAGATATGTATAAATCTATAGTAGATTTATACAGAGCTTCAAAAGATCTTCATGCTGCTACTATTGCTATCAAATATCAAATATCTTCTCAGGATATAATAGATATAGTGAGCAATGAATCCTCTATACCTGTGTCCCGTAAAACTATAGTCATGGATCAGATTGGCGGGCTGATTTTACAGTTAGATAACAGTAATGTAGAACTCAGAAGACTTGCAGTAGAATCCCTTGGAAATTATAGAGAAGAAAGGGTAGTAAAAGCATTGATTAAAGCGCTTGGAGACAGGGATGCGGATGTCAGGATGAGAGCAGTTGTTGCTCTTGGCAATACCGGTAATACAATTGCAATACCATATCTTATAAAGGTTCTGGAAAAAGATACAGAACATTTAAGAGCATGTGTTGCTACAGCGATGGGTAAATTTATAGAAGATTCTGTTCTTGAACCTTTAATTAAAGCTCTTGAAGATCCTGCTCCTGCTGTAAGGAAGCAGTCTGCCATTTCTCTTGGCATAATTGGTTATGCCGAGGCAATAAAGCCTTTAGAAGAAGCAAGAAACAGGGAAGGCCTTCTCAGTATACATATGAAAGATGTTATGTCAGATGCAATAGATAGATTGACTAAAGGCCCTACAGCCGGTCAATATATAGAAATGGCTGATGTTTTTTTTAAGCAGGGTAAGTTTGATCTTGCAGAGGATTGTTATAAAAAATCCATTGAATTAAAGCAGAACAATTATGAAAGTTATGTTAATCTGGGAAATATCTACTGTTCTCAGGGTAAATATAAAGAAGCTCTTGAAGCTTATATTTCTTCAGTTAAGCTGAAACCTTATAATTATGAAATCTATAATACTATCGGTAATATATATATTACTATGGGAAATTATCAGAATGCAATAGATGCCTATAAACAGGTTATAGAACTTGAACCTGATTTTGCTACGGCTTATAATAATCTGGGATTTGCCTATTACAATCAGGGTGAATTTTATAATGCCATACTGGAATATAGAAAGTCTATCGTTCTTGATGAAAAGTTTGCTATGGCATATAACAATCTTGGAAATGCTTACAGCGCTCTGGGCAACTATGAACTTGCCCTGGAAGAATATAGAAAAGCTTTAAAACTACAGCCTGATATGAGCCTTGCCCATAATAATCTGGGTTTTGCCTATGCAAAAATGAATAAACATGATATGGCAATACTTTCTTATATGGAATCGATAAAATTGACACCTGATTTTGTAATGGCTTATATTAATCTGGCTTTTTCTTATGCCACCCAGGGAAAGTATGAAGCTTCCAGCAAATACTACAGGAAAGCCATTGAACTGGCTCCGAATAATCATGAAGCTTATATGGGACTTGCCCAGATTTATGAACTATGCGGGCATTATGACGAAGCAATAGAGCAATATGAAGAAGCCTTACAGACGGGAAGAAAAGATGTAAAAATCTATGAAAATATTGCAAATATATATGTGGAAACAGGAAAACTTATCTATGCAATAGAGGAATACAGGAAAGCTCTGCTTTTAGAACCGGGGAGAGCAGAACTGTATAATAAAATTGCCTGGATATACAAGGAATTGAAACAATATGATCAGGCAATTATGGAATATAAAAAAGCTATATCTTTAAGTCCCTCTGATGCCAGACTTTATATTAATCTTGGTTACACCTACAGCTCTATGAATGAATATTCTATGGCAATAGAAAAATATCGAGAAGCTCTCAGATTAGAACCTGACAACGGGAATATATATTATAATCTCGGGTGTGTATATATGAAATTGAAAGATTTTAATAAAGCTGCTCTTGAATTCAACAAGGTTTTTCATGTAACAAAGGATCCTGAATTAATTGAAACAGCAGAAAAAGCTCTTACAAAAATAAAGAACCGCTTAAGAACCAGAAAATTTGAACTGTGAAAGGTGAAAGGAAAATCTAAAAAATTACTTCTTTTACCACTTTCTTTTTGTTATGCCATATGCCCAGCTTAATGGTTTTTCCCGGCTTGAGAGGTGTTACCAGAGCCAGGAGTTCTTCATAGGTTTTTATTGTATTTCCGTTAACTTCAACTATTATGTCTCCTGTTTTTATGCCGGCTTTACAGGCAGCACTGTCTTCATAAACATTTACTACCAGTACTCCTGTTGAAACAGGAAAATCCCATATTTCAGACATTTCTTTATCTATATTTTTCAGAGAAATACCAAACCATGGTTTTTCCTGACCATTCCCGTATTTTGATGAAGAAGATGAAGAATAGGGGTTATTTATGACAGTAACATGTATATTTTTTGTGGAACCATTTCGAAACACCGTAAATTTTACAGATTTCTTATATTTGATTTTTCCGATAAATGATGCCAGTTCTTTTGGTGATGTAATTTGAATGCCATCAATACAGGTGATTATATCTCCGCTTTTAACACCTGCACTGCCTGCAGGACCTGCCGGAAATAC
Source organism: uncultured Synergistia bacterium (assembly GCA_964431735.1). Taxonomy (GTDB): domain Bacteria; phylum Vulcanimicrobiota; class SpSt-956; order SpSt-956; family JAKJGF01; genus CALARM01. The sequence continues at coordinate 22,192 of CAYSLJ010000007.1, forward strand.
ATAGTGGACAAAGGCACCGCTCATGTTCGGATAATATCCGTAATTTATGGCAAGATCCCTTGTAAGTTCTCCTATCTGTATACCGATCCATGGCTTTGTCAGTTTGTCACCTGCCTGTGACGGAAGGGTTAACAAAAAAATAAATATAAGTAAGCTTTTAAATATATTTTTCATATAATATCACTCTTTTCTTTAATATTATTGAGGTGAGCATAAATAATAAATATCTGCTCTCGTGACGCGTAACGCGTTACGCGTCACGGGAGGAAGACTGTTATTACATGCTTATGCTCAGGTCAGTAATGTATTTTGTAGCCTGTCACATGTAACCTGCCACGTGTCACGCGTCACGATTTTAACCATTACTTCTCTTATTGTCAAGTGCAAATTTATTGCCATTTTATTCTTTCCAAATGTTAACAAAATTTTAACAAAGATTTTACAAAATATCTTTTCTTTTATCTTAATAGAATGTTATAATTCGAAAAGAGGAAGGCAGGTCTGTGAAGTAATAAACAGTTGAAAGGAATTATTTATAGATTATGATAAATGGCGATGTGAGAAATTTACCGGTAAAAAGTCAACAGAGTCTTCCTGGCCTGATGTCCTGCAAAAAATCTCCGGAAAAACAGGAAGAACCGAAAGATACTATTTCTTTGCAGGGAAAAAGTATTTTAGATGATCATGTTATCATGCCTCCCAATCTTAACAAGATTTCTATAAATAAGACCCTCGTGAATTTTGCGGAAAGTCTTGAAGAAAAATCTGCTACAGGTCAGGAAAAAGAATGGACTATCATGTTTTATATGGATGGTGCCAATGATTTAGAACCACATATGGCAAAGGCCATGCTTGACCTGGAAAATGTCGGATCCAATGATAAGGTAAATCTTGTGGCTCAGATTGCCCGTCTTTCTCAGGATGAAGTAAAGAAAGTTCTGGGAGAAAAATATAAAGATAATCCGAAGGCTCTGGAAGAAGTAAGAAATCATAAAACCAATGTTGACGGCGATTGGAACGGTGTAAGGAGATATTACATTGTCAACAATCAGGACACTGCATCAAGACATCCCTATTATACATCGACTATGGAAAAAAACCTTTATCTTACTGATATAAGCCACCCCCAGACTCTGGCAGATTTTGTTTCGTGGGGTATAAAAAAATACCCTGCAAAACATTATATGCTTGTGTTTATGGACCATGGCGCAGGGTGGCCGGGAGCCCTCAATAATGATTTCAGCGGCTATAACGGACAGATGATGAGCACTCCCAGTATAGCTGAAGCTTTGAAAACTGCAGAAAAAACGACAAATAAAAAATTGGATATAGTCCATTTTGCCACATGCCTTATGGGATCATCGGAAGTGGCCTATCAGCTCAAGGACTCCGCAGATTACATGATAGCTTCGGAAGAGATGGGTACTACAAAAGCCCTTAATTATGGTCCTGTCCTTCAAAAAATTAACGACTCACTCAGAAACGGCGGGAGCTCAACAAAGGACCTCTCAAGAATGATAGTAAATCATTTCAAAGAGAATCAGGACGCTTTCATGACTCATGCTGCCATAGATCTTTCTATGATGGAAGAAGTCAAGAATAAGATTGACGAACTGGCACTGGCTTTACACAATACTGCTACATCTGTGAATCTTCTGAAAGAGATCATAGGAGGAGTTCAGAATTACGGCAATCTTTCCTTTGAAGACACCTATAGAGATTACAGAGATTTAAAAGATTTTGCCAATGCTATTATGCTGGATGACAGAATAACAGATGAAAAACTGAAGGTTGCTGCATTTAATGTGCGCCTGGCTGTAGAACAGGCAGTTGTAGGAATTACACCTCCTGCCACATATACAAGAGAAGAAACTGCAGGCGTTACTGTGGAACATCATGGGAGACGCAAAATAACACGGGTAAATGTTATTGAAGAAGATATTGGCGGCGGAGGTATGTCCATATATTTACCTCTCGAGAAAAAAGCTGATTATGATAAATTGAAACAGGATTACAGCCAGCTTGATATAGCACAGAAGACTCAATGGGATGAGTTTGTAGATAAAGAGGTAAATTCTCCTTCCGCAGCTGATAAGGGGTGGACTGATTTAGTCCGGACTCTTGAAAGAGGAATAAACTCTCCTTCCGGCGATGGCGGGAAAGCATAATCTTTCCGTATATTTAAAGGGGGCGGTTTCAACCGCCCCCTTTTGTATTCAGTGGTTATCGGGAAATAACTACATTATATATCGTGATGGGTACCTGTGATAATAACCTTTCTGCTGATTTGAGCATAGGCATGTAATAAAATTATTTCTCCCGTCACGCGTAACCCGTTACGAGTTACGATTCTCATATAAATCCGTGTGACCATGTGGTCAGACGTTTTTCCCGCACCGAAAACCTATATCTATAAACCAGTTTGCCGGATCTTCAGAACCTCTTATAAAACATCGTGTCTGTTCCATTGAGCTGTTCCATGCTCCTCCGCGAATTACTTTTAATTGAGAAGAATATTTCGGGTTTAACTTTATATTTCCGCCATATGGAGTATAATCACTTGAAGTCCATTCCCATACATTTCCGCACATATCAAATACACCGTAATAGCTTTTACCTTCGGGAAAACTTCTTACAGGTGTGGTTCCTTTCAGATCTGATTCTTTACAGTTAAGTCTGGTAGAGTCCAATTTGTTGCCCCATGACCACTGTCTTCCATCAATCCATCTTGCTGCTTTTTCCCATTCCTGTTCTGTGAGGAGCCTTTTACCTGTCCATGTGGCATATGACTGTGCATCGTACCAGGAAACATTTACTACAGGGTGATGTTCTTTCCCTTCCGTAAAAGATTTTTCCCAGTCTCCGGAGGATTTGTATCCGGTAGAAGTAACAAAGTTTTTATATTCCATATTTGTAACGGGATAAGTATCTATATAAAAAGAATTTATATAAATCTTCTGTTTTGGTTTTACATCATCGGGGCATGTTGAAGTCTTTTCTTTGCGGAACGGAGCAGTAACTTTCTGAAAAATAGTATCGTCTTCTCCGAACCAGAAATCTCCGGCCGGTATGAGGATAAACTCCTGTACAAAGGATTTTCCCGGTAATTTCAGATTTTTATGCCAGAAATCATCAGATCTTTCTCTTGCTTTATCTTCTCCGTCTTTTTTCTGAGAAAGTCTGTCAACATAATTTGATATTCTGTCAGGAACATGACTTATATTTGAATTATCAGTTTTCTTTATGAGACCACCGGCATTTTTTGCCTGTAATAATGCTTTTTTCATTTCACATGCATTACTGTATCTTCTGTCAGGATAATCCTGAAGGGCTTTTATGAGAAACTGTTCTATATTAACGGAAAGGGAAGGATTTATATTACGAATCGGTTCAAATTTACATGGAGCTGAAAGAGTTCCCGTCAGTAGATGATGCATGGTAGCAGCAAGGGAATAGAGGTCGCTTCTTATTTCAGGTTTTCCTTTGAATTGTTCCGGTGCTGAATAATGAGGAGTACCTATTTTTGTTTGAGTTGCCTGATTATCAGGATGCAGTACCCTTGCTATGCCAAAGTCTATCAGCATTACCCGGGAGTCTTCTTTGCTGAGCATTATATTTGCAGGTTTGAGATCACGATAGATTATCGGCGGAGATTGGTTGTGGAGATATTCCAGCACATCCAGTATTTCTGCCGCCAATGTCACCACTTTTTCTTCGTCCAATCCCGGAGTTCCTGCTTCGTTTAACATGGTTTCCAGATCACAGCCGTCTACATAATCCATTATGAGATAATATCTTCCGTGCTGGACAAAATAATCCTTTACAACAGGCAGGTTTTTATGGCGTAGTCTTGCGAGGATTTTTGCTTCCTGTTTAAACCTGTCAACAGCATACTGTTGTTCTTCACCGGAGGAAAAGCGGACAAACATTTCTTTTACAGCACATGTTTCTTCAAGACGTTTATCATGGGCAATATAAACTGCCCCCATGCCTCCTGATTTTATCAGTCCTGTGATTTCATATCTGTTATCTAAAAGAACAGATGTAACAAGATTGCCTGTTTCAGTAACATGAGTAATCTGTTCTCCGCAGGAAGAGCAGTATTTTACATCAGATGTATTTTGTTTGCCACAGTTAGAGCAGAAAACTGTCATTGTTAAATCGTGACGCGTGACGCGTGACGCGTGACGCGTTCATTACTCACTTTTCAATTTTCACTTTTTAATTTTCACGACTCACGACTCACGACTCACCACTTACAAGATTATACCAGTTAAATAGAAAATAGGGAAGACCTACAAAAAATTGGCATAAAAATTGCCATATTATTTTACAGAATATAGTAGTTTCATAATTATCCATAAATAATGACCTCGTAATGCTTAAAGCGTAATGTGTGATGCCCGGGGCTTAAACCCGTCACGCGTTACGCGTTACGCGTCACGATAACTTTAATTTTAATAAGTTATGAAATATACTATAAAATATTGAAGGAGGTCATTCTAATGAACAAAATATCTAAAAAAATTGCCTTTGTGGTACTGTTGATTTCTATGATTACGGGGATTATGCAGATTACCTGTGCTGCCAGTCTATCTCCTCAGTGGGCTGTTCTTACTGCAGAACAGAAGAGATTTTTACTCGAAGCATTCAATATAAATGAGAATGAGCAGAAAACTCTCTGGGAACCAATGCCTGAGAATATTAAGCAGTTTATTATTGATTCTATATGGAAATCTATGACGCCGGAGAAACAGCAACAGGTTTTAATTTATGCCCATATAGACAAACCGTTCAGCAAGGATTCCGATGAAGCGTCAAAGATACCTGCGCCTAAATGGAATTCTCTTTCTGCACGGCAGCAGGGTATACTTATACAGGCTTTTAATTTTGACGATACACAGCTTGCCGTCTGGAGTAATCTGCCTGTAGAAATAAAACAGGTATATATCGATGCTGCCTGGCCTTATATTGATATTCAGAAGAAACATCACGTTCTGTCTGCGACAGAAAATAAAGAACCTTATGCCAGTCCCACGCCGGGAACTTATTCTTATCCTTCGTCTACTCCCACGCCGGGAACTTATTCCTATCCTTCGTCTACTCCCACGCCGGGCACATATTATTCTTCTTCATCAGAAGCAGCGCCTGTATGGAATACCATGAACGCATCCCAGCAGCAGGCACTTATGATGGTCATGAATTTTGACTCCACTCAGACCATGATATGGACTTATCTTACACCTGAGATGAAACAGATGTTTGTAGATTATATATGGCAGTATTTCAATGAAGATATAAAAACAGAGATTATGGCAGGTAATACGCAGAAAATTCAGGTAATCATGGCAGAACAGGCAAAAAATTCTATAGTATCTCCTCAGTGGAATACACTTGATGCGGAAAAGCAGCAGAAGCTTGTAGTGCTTATGAAACTGGATCCGACTCTCTGGAATTTTCTCCCTGTAGAAATGAAGCAGGGCTTTATTAATACTATCTGGAAATTTATTCCCCCTCAGAAACAGAAGGAAATAATGGATGAAGTGGATTAAATGAAATGGGTAACGCGTAACGCTTCATGCGTTACGCGTTACGTCCTTTTAAATCCACATAATGAAATTCATGGAATAGGGATTGCAGAGATCTACATGGTGGGGGAGCATGCGAAGCACGAACCCGTGGCGGCCGCTGCTCATACATGGTATATGTCCTGTAAACAGGTACGTTCCCGGTGAAACTTCTTTTACATTGTTCATAGGAATGGCTATACCCGATGCAATCTGTGCTTTTATATCCAGGGGGCCGTAATATATATCTAACTGTATATCCTTTGGTTTCAGAGACCCCATATGTATTTTTGCCTCAATAGTAAGTTCGTGACCTACTTTCAGGTCGGAAGAAGAAGTGGAGTTTACATATTCCACCTTTATCTCATGCCAGTGTTCTCTTATACGTGTTTTCCAGGCTGAAAGGGCTCTGGCTCTGGTATAATTATCTTCTCTCAGACGGGAAGCAAGCTCTGACGACGGGAAATAAAATCTTGTCGCATATTCTGAAACCATACGGTTTGTATTGAACCTCGGCACCAGTTTCCTCATGGAATTTTTCATCATATTTATCCACTTGTTTGGAAGACCGCTTCTGCCTCTCTCATAAAACATAGGAATAACTTCTCCTTCGAGAAGATCATAAAGAGCACTTGCTTCTATTTCATCCTGATAGTTATGATCATCATAGCTTTCTCCACACCCTATAGCCCAGCCTACATCTCTTTCATATCCTTCACACCACCATCCGTCCAGGGTGCTTACATTGATACAACCGTTGAGGGCTGCTTTCATGCCGCTTGTACCGCTGGCTTCCAGAGGACGACGGGGATTGTTTAACCATACATCACAGCCTGTTACCATGTAATGGGCTACTTCTATATCGTAATCTTCTATGAATACAAGGTGATTTCTGAATGGTTCATGACGTATTTGATGAATAATCTGCTGGATGAATTTTTTCCCTGCCGTATCCTGGGGATGGGCTTTACCTGCAATGATTATCTGAAGAGGTCTGTCTTTATTTGTAAGGATTTTTTCAATTCTTGCGAGGTCCTTTAAAATGAGTGTTGCTCTTTTATATGTGGCAAACCTTCTTGCAAAACCTATTGTAAGAGCTTCAGGGTTAAGGACTTCTTCTGCCTGTTCTATCTCAAGTCTTGATGCTCCTCTTCTTTCCAGTTGCTGTTTCAATCTTTTTCTGGCAAATGCCACAAGACGTTCTCTTCTTCTTTCATGGGTGCGCCATAATTCTTCTCCCGGTATAGTATCGCCTCTATCCCATATTTCCTGATCTATAGGTTCTGTTCTCCACCGGGGGCCTATATAACGGTCAAGAAGTCCTGCCATATCACGGGAAATCCAGGAAGGATTATGAATACCATTGGTAAGGGAACCTATCGGTATATCATTCTCAGGCACATCGGGATACATTGACTGCCACATACGGCGGGAAACCTGTCCATGTAATTCGCTTACGCCGTTTGTGCGTCCTGAGAGGGTGAGAGCCAGAACTGCCATATTGAAAGGTTCTTCACGATTTCCTGCATCTTTTCTGCCGAGACCCAGAAAATCATCTCTGGAAATCTTGAGTCTGGGATAAAATTGTCCGAAATATTTATCCATAAGTTCTATGGAGAATATATCTATACCTGCCGGCACAGGTGTATGGGTTGTAAAGATATTGCTTACCATGGTAGCCTCATAGGCTTCCAGAAAAGTAAGGCCTTTTTCTTCTATTAACATTCTTATTCTTTCCAGACACAGGAAAGCAGAATGCCCTTCGTTTATATGAAATACATCGGGATTTATCCCCATAGCTTTCAGTGCTCTTACTCCTCCTATACCGAGTAATATTTCCTGGCATATACGCAGTTCCGTTCCTCCTCCGTAAAGCTGTGATGTTATATCTCTATCCGCTTTTTGAAGATTCTGGGCTATATTTGTATCTAACAGATAAAGAGGAATACGTCCGATTTGTATCTTCCATATCTGTGCTTTGAGCATTCTTCCCGGAAGTTCCACTTCTATTATGAGAGGACTTCCGTCTTTTTTATTTACAGGTGTAAGGGGCATATTATAAAAATCATTTTCAGGATATTGTTCCTGCTGCCATCCGTCTGCATTTAAATACTGACGAAAATATCCCTGCTGATAGAGGAGACCGATACCTGCAAGAGGAAGGCCCAGATCGCTTGCTGATTTCATGTGATCTCCTGAAAGAACACCGAGACCTCCCGAATATATTGGCAGGCATTCTGCAAGACCGTATTCTGCTGAAAAATAAGCTATTGTGAGAGGTTTTTCCAGAGACTGTTTTTTATACCATGAAGTCTTTGTTTCCATGTATTCATCATAACGTTTTATTACTCTCTCCAGATGAGATATATAACCGTCATCTTTAGAACGGACTTCGAGTTTATCCTGTTTTATGCTACCGAGCATTATAACAGGATTATGGCGTGTTTTTTCCCACAGCTCTCTGTCCAGTCTTCTGAACAGTTCCGTAGCATCCTGGTTCCAGTACCAGTACATATTATAGGCAAGTTCCTTTAACCGGGAAAGATTTTCCGGTACAGAAGGATTTACCTGGAATGTGCGAATATTATACATTAATTTTCCTCCTTATAATTCGTAACGCATGATGCGTGATGTGTGATGCGTGATGCGTGATGAGTAATCAATGAAAAGTCTTTTCCTTATTCTCTGGTCACTGGTCACTGGTCACTGATCACTGTTTTACCCTTTTCCGCTGTTTATTTTTTTCAATGCGTCATTTATTTTTTTAATCATGTCGTTGTCTTTTGCCTTTTCTGCCAGAGGAAGAGCTTTTTCATAATCATGTCTGGCTTTTTCTTTCTCTTCCTTTGTTTCATATATCTGACCTCTGCAGTAAAGATATCTGTATTCTTCCGGAGCTATCTTTATGGCTTTGTCCAGGCATTCTATCGATTTATCATAATATTTAGGCCCCATGTTTGCATAGAGTCTTCCTCCTCTGAAGTAAGGCTCAGGATCATCGGGATCCAGTTCTGTCGCTTTACCGAGATATTCCAGAGCTTTATTGGTGTATTCTAAAGCTTTTTTTTCGTCTTTATTTTTTATTGCTTCTTCTGAAATATGCCAGTAACATGTTCCCAGTTGACAGTACAGTTCAGCATTTTTTATGCCGAACGCGATAGCTTTTTCGTAACTTTCTATTGCTTCTTCATAGTTTCCTTTTTGAATAAGTACATCACCCAGGTTATTATATGGTTTATAATCATCTTTACACAGTTCAGCAGCTTTTCTGTAATATTCTTCTGCTTTGTCATTCTCATTCTGGTCAAAATAAATATTTCCTATATTATTATAGCCGTTCCAGTAAGAAGGATCTTTTGATATGGTCAGTTCGTAACATTCAAGTGCTTTTTCTATATCTGCCATATAATAATAAGTATTTCCTTTATTCTTTATGGCATCTAAATAATCAGGTTCAATTTCTATGGCTTTGTTAAATTCTGCTAAAGCCTCATCATATTTGTCCTGTTTCATCAAAGCCAGTCCTTTTGAATTATGTTCTGCTGCTTTCGGATTAGTTTTTTCCGGCTTTTTTGTGGGTTTCGGAGTAGTTTTTTTAACGGGATTTTTCGTAGGTACAGGAGTTTCTTCCATTGCAGTCGGACTTTCTTTCGCTGTTTCCTCAGGAGATGGAGTTACCTGAGAGACAGTCGGTGGAAGAGAAGCAAGGTATGAACCTTTTCTTATAAGACCTTCTTTTGAATTATATACGGGATAATTCCCTTCGCCGACCAGTCCTGTTTCACTGTGAACATTCTCTCCGCCGCATTTTATAATGAAAAAATCAGGATCAATCTGAGAAGCATATATATAAGGTTTTTTGCATACAGGACATACAGGTATGGTTTTTATATAGGGATTTACTGAGTCAAGATTTTGAGGATAATGACCGTCATTATGACCTGCGTATATTTCACAGGCTTTTGCCAGATTTTTGAGAGAGTTTTCGCATTTTATCAGTTCTTCTTCAGGAGTCATTTTGCTATTGTCTGTTTTTTTCTTACAGCCAGAATTTATAATCATAAGTATTATAAACAGACAGATTAAAATTTTTTTCATATAAAATCTCTCCTTTCGTTGATAATACTGATTTCTTACTACTGAACATAAACATGTTACAAAGGTATTCCTCTGTAAAATTATCTGAAATATCTCCTTCCTCCGATAAATACTGATTTGTAAAATTCTTCGTCAAGACTGTTGATTTTTACCTGTCCGCTTGAAGAGGCATGGATGAATTTTGAGCATGCAAGATAAATTCCTACATGAGATGCTCCCGGTGCATAGGTGGTAAAAAATACGAGATCTCCCGGCTCAAGATCCTTAACAGGGATTCCTTCCATATACTGTGTATCTGCAGTCCTGGTAATAGATATGCCATTTTGCGTATAAACCCACTGGACAAAACCGGAACAATCGAACCCGCCCGGAGATTCTCCTCCCCATACATAGGGAACACCTATATATTTATAGGCAGTCTGCACCACCTTTGCAGCAATAGAAGAACCCCTTGAAGAAAGAGGCCTGGCAGGAGTATAGTTTGCCATATTAGAGCATTGATTGTAAGTATATTTCAATTCAGGGAGTTTTCCTGTAATGACTAATTTTCTTTCTGTTCTGACAGAGAATGTTCCCGGCAGAAGTTTTATATTAGCTTTATATCTGTCAAGTTCCGGCGTGTAAAACAGAATAAAGACGACAATAAACACAGCCAGAAAAGCAGAAAATACTAATTCATAATTTTTTTTCATGACATACCTCCTTCCAAAAAGTAAAAAAACTTTTGACCATTATAATTATTAAATATATTAAAGTCAACAAGTATTTTCACGTTGTTTTTACTGAAGTGAGCATAAATAAACTGCTCCCGTGACGCTACGAAGACCTTTATTACATGCTTATGGTCAGTTCAATAAATGCAATCTATATGAGAAGTATAACAGAAAGAACATTCTCTTATTATATATTTTATGTTAAAATATTATTGTCCTGATGTATCTATGCAAAGTATTACAGGGCAGGAGTAAAGTAATATGTTTAGATTATGTTTATTTATCGTAATTTCTATTGTATTTACAGGCTGTCTGGTTCCTGGAGGAAAAATTGAACCTGCACCGGGTATAAAAACTTTAGCCCTTTATAACTGGAAAGAATATACAGATATGTCTGCTATTAAAGATTTTGAGAAAGAAACAGGTATAAAGATTGAACTTTACGAATATGAAACTCCGCCTATGATGATGGGACATGCCAGAGCAAATCCCGGTAAGTATGATGTGTTTATCATGGAAGGATATATAGTTCCGTCTATGGAAAAACTTAAATTAATAGAAAAACTGGATTTGAATAATATACCGAATTATAAGAATATAAAAAAAGAATTTAAAGAAAAACCTCTTTATAATCATCAGGGTATTTACTCTGTCCCCCATCTATGGGGTTCAAAAGGACTTGTGTATAATACGATATACGTAAAAGAAAATATTGACAGCTGGAAGGTTCTGTGGAATAAAAAATACAATGGGAAAATTGCTCTCATAGATGACCCGAGAGATACCATGACTGCATTGCTTAAAGTATCGGGATATTCTTTGAACAGCAAAGACCCCGGTGAATTAAAAGAGGCGGAGAAAAACGGTTTATTATTAAAGAAAAACGGTGTGAAATTCGGAGATACTCTCCAAAATGTTGAGGATGTTATAGCTGGCAGAATATGGATTGCCCAGTCTTTTAACGGTGATGTTTTTTTTAAGGCCCGTAACAGAGAAAATATAAAATTTGTATATCCCGGGGAAGGATATGACATAGGGCCTGATTATATATGTATCAGTTCTGATTCCAGAGATAAAGAAAGTGCTTATAAATTTGTAAATTATCTTCTCAGACCAGATATAAGTGCAAGGTTTACCAATAGCTTTTTCTATCCCTCTCCAGTTGAAGGAGTAGAAAAATATGTGGATAAAAAGATACTGGAAAATCCCATAATTTACCCTCCTGCCCGGTTGTTAAATAAAGGTGAAGCTTATATGGATCTGGAAGATATTGATAATGAATATAACAGGATATTTAATCTTATGAAATAAGGTTTAACCGGAACGAGTACAGGTGTTATTTATGAAAAAAATATATTTCTCCATTATTTTAATTTTCCTGGTAACAACAGTGTTTTTTATTGTAAAAAAAATAGAAAAACCTGTAATTGAGCAGGAAAACAAGGTGGTAACGTTTTATAACTGGAAGGAATATACAGACATTTCAGTACTCACGGATTTTGAAAGAGAAACAGGTATAAAAGTTACATTGTATGAATATGAAACTATGCCTATGATGATAGCAGAAGCTCATTCGAATCCGGGGAAATATGATGTCATAGTGATGGATGGCAATATAGTTTCTGTTATGAAGGAACTTAAATTAATAGAAGAACTGGATTTGAATAAACTGCCTGACTATAAGAATGTAAAGGAAGAACTCAGGAAAACCCCCTTTTATGACCATCAGGGAAGATATTCGGTACCCCATCTCTGGGGTACTACAGGTCTTGTGTATAATACAGATTACGTCGGTGAACCTGTTAATAGCTGGAAGGTTCTCTGGAATAAAAAATATAAGGGGAAAATTGCATTAATGAATGATCCCAGGGAAGTAATGGCTGTTCTGCTTAAATCTTCAGGATATTCTTTAAACAGTAAAAAACCTGAAGAATTAAAGATAGCCGAACAACAGGGACTACTTCTTAAAGAAAACGGCGTGAAATTCGGTGAAACTATAGGCAATATAGAAAAGGTTATATCAGGAGAACTGTGGATTGCAGAAGTATATAACGGTGATGTTTTTTACAAAACAGGTAACAAAAAAAATATAAAATTCGTAAATCCCGGAGAAGGATTTAATTTATGGTCAGAATATATATGTCTCTGCAGTGATACCAGTAATAAAGAGGGGGCATATAAACTTATAAATTATTTTCTGAGACCTGACGTGAGTGCCAGATTTACAAATATTTTCTGTAATGTATCTCCCATCGCCGGCTCGGAACGGTATATAAAAAAAGAAATACTGGAAAATCCTGTAATATACCTTTCAGAAGACATATTTTCAAAAGGTGAATTTTATATAGATGTCGGAGATACCAATAAAGAATATGAAAGAATATTTAATCTACTTAAATAAGGAATGAAAATTAAATAAATGTCTCAAATATATTAAATCGTGACGCGTCACGCGTTACGCGTTACGCGAGGAAAGAGACTATTAATAAATTTCCATTCCTAATTTTTAGCATTCAACCTGTGACCGATCCGGTCATACCTGTGAGTGATAAAATATGTGATTTCTGTAAAATCTGATTGCTGATTTTCGAAGGCTCAGTGATGAATTATGAAAAAAAGCATAAAAATAAGAATACTGTATTATTTCCTTTTCATAACATTGTTTACAATAATAAGCACGTCTTTTCTTGCCATATTTCAGGCCAATAAGGCAATAAGAGATAATACCCTTCAGAACTTTGAAGAAGTAGCAGGAGAATTGTATTTTAATATCAACAAGGTTTTACTTAAAGGCTTTGCTGATCTTCAGGTAACAGTCAATAATCCGATTATTTTATCAGATGACACAGGGCCTGATGAAAAAAAAGCAGAACTCTTAAAATTAAAATATATATTAAAAGATTATGAAGATATAACCCTGATAAAACCTGCAGGTAATGTAATAACCTCCACAGATTATAATTACAGGGGAGACTGGAGATATGAGAAACATTTTAAAGAAGCCAGCCAGGGCTCTCTGTCCATGTCAAATGTCCACTTTATACTTAACCCTTTAAAATTGATAATAAGTTTTGCCGGCCCTGTTTATAATAAACATGGCAAAATAACATCTATTGTCTCTCTCCAGCTGAATATGCAGTCTATATGGGATATTGCCGATCATGTAAAAATAGGCAATACAGGTTTTGCCATGGTTCTGGATGAAAACAACAAAATTATTTCCTATCCTGATAAATCTTTAATGCTGAATAAAATTGACAGGTCAGAACTTCATAATTTCTATGAAACGAACAGGCTCTTTGATATGAAAAACAGGAAAGAAGTTATGACAGGAAATTATTTTTCAAAAGATAAAATGGATAAACGTTATATGAATTATAATCCTTCTCTTTACAAAGACTGGAAGATTATTATATTACAGAATAATAAAGAAATGTTTCATTCTCTTGATGTGTTTAAAAGGAATGTTGCACTTTTTGCATTGATGTTATCCATTATTGTTTTATTCTGGGGATTGCATTTTGCAGATGCCATAACAAAGCCTGTAAAAGAGCTTACCATAAGTGCTTCCATAATAGGAAAGGGTAATCTGGATCACAGAGTAAATATAGAGTCTGACGATGAAGTAAAACATCTTGCAGATTCCTTTAATAATATGGCAGAGGAATTAAAAATATCACATGAAAAACTACTTTCGGCATTAAATCGTTTTCAGATACTTAACGATACTACTCCTGATTCAGTTCTCATTCACAGGCCTGACGGAACTATTATAGATGTAAATCGAACATGTCTGGACATGTTCTCTTATACAAGGGAAGAGATTTTACATATGAATATCGGGCAGATGTGCGGTAAAACATGTAACAATGACATAGCCATGGAAAAAATAAAACTTTCCCTTCAGGGTATAAATCAGGATTTTGAATGGATATGTAAAAAGAAATCAGGTGAAGAATTACCTGTAATTATAAAATTCAGGAAAATGTCTCTTTCAGACGGTGAGTTTGTCCTTGCTCTGGTATCGGATATTACGAAGAGAAAGAAAGCTGAAGGTGCTTTGAAAAGTGCCAGAGACGAACTGGAAAAAAGAGTGGCAGAACAGACAGAAGATCTCAGAGAAGCCAATAAAGAATTAAAGCTTGAAATAGGGGAAAGGAAAAAGGTAGAAGAGGAATTACGTCTGGCAAAAGAAGTGGCGGAATCTGCAAACCGTGCCAAAAGCCAGTTCCTTGCAACCATGAGTCATGAAATCAGGACACCTATGAATGCCGTGATCGGTATGACAGGCCTTTTACTTGATACCGATATTACAGATGAACAGAGAGATTTCTGCGAAACAATACGTTCCAGCAGTGATACACTCCTTACACTCATAAATGACATACTGGATTTTTCCAAAATCGAATCAGGTTATATGGAACTCGAAAAACAACCTTTTTCACCTGCTGACTGTGTGGAAGAAGCTATAGATTTGATTGCTTCAACAGCGGCGGAAAAGAAAATAGAACTCATATATACATTAAAGGAACATGTTCCGTCCTCCGTTACAGGAGATATGACAAGGCTCAGGCAGATACTGGTCAATCTTCTGAGCAATGCCGTAAAATTTACCGATAGAGGTGAAGTTGTACTTACCGTTGATGCCAGAGAAATGGATGGCAGATATGAAATAAGTTTTTCTGTAAGAGATACAGGTATAGGTATTCCGGAAAGCGGTATGAAGCTTTTATTTAAATCTTTCAGTCAGGTTGATGCTTCCACAACACGTAAATACGGAGGCACAGGCCTCGGACTTGCAATAAGTAAACGCCTTGCGGAATTGATGGGCGGTACCATGGGGGTAGAAAGTGAACCGGGAAAAGGCTCTAATTTTTATTTTACCATTACCGTTGAAGCTACTCCCATAACTGATAACAGAACATATTATGAAAATGGATTTTTATCAGGCAAAAAGGTACTGATTGCAGACGATAATCTGAATAACAGAATTATTTTAAACAGGCAGATTATGTCATGGGGAATGATGTGTCAGTCAGCATCGACTGGTATGGAAGTTCTTGAACTGGTAAGGTCAGACATTACCTTTGACATTGCTATTCTGGATATGCATATGCCTGGCATGGACGGTATAACTCTTGTAAAGGAAATACGTAAATACCGCTCATATGAAGATTTGCCGGTTATTATGCTTACTTCACTGGGAGAACCAGATAAAAAAGATTACTCTTTCCTTTTTCAGGCATCTATAACAAAACCTGTAAAACCTTCTTATTTATATAATGTTATTTCAGGTATCCTGTCAGAACAGAAAAAATCAGAATTAAAAGATGTGAAAATTTCTGCAATAGATCCTGAAATGGGACAGAAATATCCTGTTAAAATACTGCTTGCCGAAGATAACCCTGTCAATCAGAAAGTTGCCACCCGTATACTCGCCAGACTGGGTTACAGGGCAGATGTAACTGCAAACGGTCTGGAGACACTGGAGGCCCTTAACCGTCAGAGATATAATATTATTTTTATGGATGTTCAGATGCCGGAAATGGATGGTCTTGAAGCTACAAAACGAATAAGAAATGATTTGCCTAAAGAAGAACAGCCCTGTATTATTGCCATGACTGCAGGAGCCTTCAGGGAAGACATGGAAGAGTGTTTCTCTGCCGGCATGGATTACTATATAAGCAAGCCTGTAAAGATAGAAGATTTTATTCTGGCTCTTAAGAAGTATTTGAAGTTAAGTGAGTCATGAGTGGTGAAAAGTGAAAAGTGAAAAGTGAAAAGTGAATAGGGGCCTTTTATTACTGAGGTGAGCATAAATAATAAATATATGCTCTCGTGACGCGTAACGCGTAACGCGTGACGGGAGGAAGACCTTTATTAAATGCTTATGCTCAGGTCAGTAAACGCCATGAGGTGAAATACGCATCACGCATCACGCATCACGCATCAATCACTTTTTCCAGTCTGTCCATTCTGAAATATTGAATAACCTTTATAAATTCCTTCTCAAGAAGAGGGTTGTTTCTGAACCCGAAGAGGTGGCTTTCACATTTACAGTCTGAAGAACCGAAATTTTTTACGGAGAAATCTGCTATTTTCGATATAGCTTCTGCAATATCACATTCCAGATCTTCTGAAGACCTTACGGGAAAATCTGCTATAATATCTGTATGTTCTCTTAAATAATCAATATGCCAGTGATGATTTTTTCTGAGTCTTCTGTGCCTCTCTATTCTCCTGGTAAGATTTGCCATGGCAGAGCCTGTATACACATAGAAAGCCGGTTCAAAAGAGAGTTTCCCCAGTTTTCCTGTTTCTATATGTTTTTTCTCTTTCAATTCCATTAAAATCATATAACTCCCTCTGTCTCTTGCTTCATGTTCTATGAGCTTCCGGGGAACGGAGAGAATTTTTGTTTTACCTGAAAATGAGAGATCATCATTCCACTCTATAGCCAGGGGAATTATATTCACATTATTACATTCCAGAAAAGTCTGTCCGAATAACAGATCTGTGTGATAATCAGGGAGGAAATATTCTGCTCTGTAGCAGTGTACAAGAAACAGCACACAGGTCTTTATACCTTTTCCAGCCATATGAGACAGTTCCTTTAAATGTTTTCTCCCTCTTTCTGTTACAGCATCGGGAAACATGCAGATTTTTTCTCCGAAGAGAGTGCATGATTTTACTTCCAGATACAATTCCTCCATGCCATGTTTCAGAAGAAAATCAAATCTGCTTTTACCACAGGTAATTTCAGAACTTATAACAGCGGCATCTTCAAGAGAAGGAACAAGTTTTTTTTCTATTAAATATTTTACTATTTCATTTGATTTATGGGTGTGCACCATAACAGGAATATTGTCTTTTATTATGAATACTGCCGTATATTTTGTCTTTCTTGATTCGTTATAATTGTCGGAAGTAACATAAACAATAGTTCCCGGGAAGAGAAGTTCCGTAAGTCTTCCCGGATTCGGAAGAAAAACTTTAATATTTTTTCCTTCGAGATTGCAGTTCAGAAGAAATCTGTTCGGCCTGTCTGTAAAGGTAGCTTTTTCTAAATTGTTAAAAAATTTCATAATTTAATAATCGTGATGCGTAACGCGTGATGCGTAATGCGTGATGCGTAATGCGTGATGCGTAATGCGTGATGCGTAATGCGTAATGCGTAAGCATCCCTTTCACTACTCACTTTTCACTCTTCACTTTTCACTCTTCACTCTTCACTCTTCACTCTTCACTCTTCACTCTTCACTACTCACTTTTCACTTTTCACTCCTCACTCCCAGTATTCCTTATCCAGAACCACTACATAAAGCCCCCATCCTCCCCATGTACTGGAATTCGGGTTGTTTGTAAAACTCATACCATATTTTACCATATCTTCGGCATAATTTTCATTTTTCCATCCCCCTATTTTTATGTCTCTGTTTGAGAGTTTATCACATGGAATAATCCCATACTGGCTGCGTTTTACTATTGCTTCAGGTGATGCGTCCTGAGGCACATAATTACTTGTACCTATTGAACTGGCCGTAAGTTCTGCTGCAGGTATACTGCCTCCCGTATATGCTACATAATCTGTACCATCTGCCGGCACATAATACATCCAGTCACTTATACCAAGGGGATCATTTTGCGTAAGAGCTCTCATGTTCATGCCCCCTGATATGGCGATTCTTCTGTCAAGCATACGGTTGCTGTAATATATATCATAAGTATTTGTAGGGGCATCGCGAAGAAGCATCCATGTATCGGACTGGTTTGTAAATACAGGATGGAGTTCATCGGGATGGAACAGGACTGCATCATACTCGAATTCTGCTATGAATTTGTTTGCCGCTTCCGCATAACGTTCATAATAAGCTTTTTCTACCTGAAAATTATCCCATGCATATTTCCTGAAGATTTCATAATTTACAGGATTTCTTGCATCAAAAATATCTTTTACATGGCCTGTGCCTGTAATAAACCTCCTTCCGTACTGAGCCGTAGAAAATACATTTATTCCTCCGTACGATCCTGTAATGGGTTTTGCGTCATTTCTCATTTTTTCAACCTGAGCAGCCGTGAAATACTGAGCCAGAACCTGGTCAGACGTGGGATAGATATTCTGAGGAGTAGGTGTCAGAACAGGAGCTGTGTAAACAATATCATCTGAACATCCTGAACAGAATAAACACATAAGAAGAATGAAAGACATTAATATAAATATAACATGCTTCATAATAGGAAAACCCTCCTTTTAGAATTATAGCCACTTATAGACAATTATAGTTACTGGGGTGAGCATAAATAATAAATATATGCTCTCGTGACGCGTAACGCGTAACGCGTGACGGGAGGAAGAACTTTATTAAATGCTTATGCTCAGGTCATTAAAATCACCATAGTTTATTGAAACTCCATAATAAAGTATATCTATGTTTTATTTTATTTTTATCGTCACAGAAGAGATAAAATTTAGGAAAATTTTCAACTTTTTATTTATTTCAATTTTTTTATATTGTATAAAACAATTTTTTTTTATATTATAATACTATACCTCTCATCACGCGTTACGCGTCACGATTTAAAGTATTGGGCGACTCTAATTGGCTAAAGTCAAGTTATAAGGAGATAGTGATATTTATGGCAGAATATAACATGGAAGATATAATTATAGTTCCCCGTCCTGTTGAGGAAGCTCATATAGTTATCATACCTGTTCCTTACGAAGGAACTGTTTCCGGCGGTAAAGGGACATCCTGTGGCCCTTCTGCCGTTATAGATGCTATGAAACACCAGATTGAAGATTATGACAGATTTACCGATTCTGTCATATGTGATTACGTCACGATTGTTGAACATCCCCCTCTTTCTGTGGAAAAACTTTCACCTGAAGAAATGGTACCACAGATACGTAAGGCGACGGAAAAAATTCTTTCCATGGATAAATTTCCTCTTCTTATAGGGGGAGAGCATGCCATATCTATCGGTTCTATTGAGGCAGTGAAAAATAAATATGCCGATCTTACAGTATTTCAGATAGATGCTCATGGTGATCTCCGTGATGATGATAGTGATTATGTAAAAAACAATCCGACCGGATATGCCCACTGCTGTGTTATGAAAAGAGCCATAGACTGCGGCTGTAAAACAGTTCAGGTAGGGATAAGGGAACTGTACAGATGTGAAATTGATTATATAAGGAAAAATAATCTTACCGTATATCAATGTCCTGTAAATATTAATCCTGATGAGATAATCAGATCTGTGAAAACAGAACATGTGTATTTGACAATAGACGTAGACGGTTTTGATCCTTCTGTAATGCCTGAAACAGGAACACCTGTCGCAGGAGGACTTGACTGGTATTTTACTCTGTCACTTATTGAAAAACTTTTCAAAAGTAAAAATGTAGTGGCTCTTGATATTACAGAGGTTTCGCCATTCCTTCCAAATAATCTCACTGCAAAAAATGCCGCACAACTGGCCTATATTGCTGCAGGTTATAAATTTGCAAATATGAGAAACTCTTAAATAAAACCGATTATTTACAGAGTGATCCGAAGATTGAAAAATATGGATTGAAGACCTATATAGGCCAGCTGGTTAAAAGTTCCGGAATTTCCAGAGGTTCTCTCTGTGCTGTTTTTAAGACAGATTTCTCGCATTCTTCTCAAGATATGAAACTTCTGTGTATTTTAAGTTCTGCCATAGGAAAGGAAGAAGAAAGAAAAATAGCAGAAAATCTCTTTATTGAAAGTGAAATAAAATATTTTCATCTTTAAACGCAATCGTGTAAAACTATAGTTTATAAAAAAATTATTGATTTTTTTTACGACCTGTTTTATGATATTACAGAAACGAATTTAGAAAGGAAGGGATTTAAATGAAAAGATTTTTTGTTTTTCTCCTTGTAACTATTCTCTATCTTTCAGTCACTTCTTTTGTTTTTGCAGGAGACAGAGGACTCAAACCCGGTCTTACTCTGGAAGAGTTTAAAGCCTACTGGGAACAGGCAGGCAAAACACCTGAAGGTTCTGTGAAATGTCTGATTATTGCAGCACTTGAAACGGTAAAAGAAGGTAATAAAGACGGTAAAAAGATGTGGGGTATGGTAATTCATAAAGATGATGTAGACGGTAAAGGTGAAGTCGCAGACAGGCGTGCTATAGAACAGTGTTCCAGGCAGATAAAGGGTACTGATTTTAAAGGAGCCATACTGACTTCCTACCTTGGAGGAACCCCGGAAAACGGTTATGTCTGTTCCTATGAAAATGACCTGGTTATGGTTGAAACACAGACAATAACAGATGAAGAAGTAAAAATCTTTATACAGAGCGGTGGTAAAGATATGGCCACACCTGTAAGACTCAGGAAAAATAAAGACGGATACTGGAAACTTGTAGAATATTCTTCTGTTTATACAGGTGTAAAACCGGTTGATAATAAAGATTTTTAGTCAGGACTTACGCGAAAAATAATGGGAAACCAGTCATTGCGAGCGAAGCGAAGCAATCCCACTGGTATATCGGAAACTGTCGGGATTGCTTCGTCGCTTTGCTCCTCACAATGACAAAATGCGTGATGTTTAAGATAAATATCGCATCACGTATTACGCATTACGCATCACGACTTTATTACCTGTATTCATTCTCCAGCATTTGAACCATATCTTCTGTAAGTGCTTCACTTTTACGAAGTTCGTCAAATTTATCGAGTAAATTTTTTACAGTAAGCTGTTTTTTATCTTTTTCTGTCAGTATATCTATAATCTGTCCTCTGTGCATCATAACAGTTATGTTCCCCAGTTCAAGGGCCTGTTGCATGCTGTGTGTTACCATCAGAACAGTGAGATTACCCCTTTCAATGAATTTCTTTGTAAGTGTTATTACCTGTGTTGCAGATTTGGGATCAAGTGCTGCAGTATGTTCATCTAAAAGGAGTACTTTCGGCTTTGTAATAACTGCCATTAACAGGGTAAGTGCCTGTCTCTGACCACCTGAAAGAGAGCCTATAAGGTTATTGAGCCTGTCTTCAAGTTTCATTTCAAGGTTTGTGACTTCTTCTCTGTAAGAGGTAATCCTGTCTTTATTAAGTCCAATTCTTAAATATCTCTGTTTACCTCTTAACCATGCCATATGGAGATTTTCAGCAATAGTCATATCAGGTGATGTCCCCTTAAATGGATCCTGAAAACATCTGGAAATAAATCTGGCTCTTCTGTAATCCGGTTCTGCCGTTACATTACACCCTGCAATTTCTATAGTTCCACTGTCAGGGAAGAAAGAACCGGCAATACCGTTCAGAAGTGTGGATTTTCCCGAACCGTTTGTTCCTATTACTGTTACAAAGTCCCCTTCTTTTATGTTCAGATTGATGTCTTTCAGGGCATAAACCTCATTTATGGTTCCTCTATTAAATTTTTTATGCAGATTTTTAATGTGTATCATTTATGGTTCCTGTATTATAGTCAGTTATATCGTGACGCGTAACGCGTGACGCGTCACGCGTGGTTCGTGATGCGTAAGCATCCTTTTCACTATTCACTATTCACTATTCACTATTCACTATTCACGACTCACTATTCACTATTCACTATTCACGACTCATTTTTTTACTTCAAAACCTTCGCTGCCTTTGTTAAAACCTCTTCAGGTATTTCAATACCAAGCTTCTTTGCCAGTTTTAGATTTATATAAATCTTTTCAGGCACATAATTTTCTACCGGTATATCTTTGGGGTTTTCTCCTTTTATAATTCTTTCCGCCATTTTTGCAGTTTCCTCTCCTACCTGATAATAATCTGCTCCTGCTGTAAGAAATGCACCGCCTTCAACATCGGAGAAGGTATTTGTAAAATAGGGTATCTTTTTCTCAGACAGTATCTGAGCTATTGTTTTCATACTTAAACTGACAGTATTATCACCTGAAGTAATAAAAAGGTCTATATGTTTGTTCAACAGTGAATTAAGAGCGTCCATTATCTCTGCTGTTCCCGATACATTTACTTCAAGCAATTGAAAATTATATTTTTTTGCTGCCATTCTTGCTTTTTCCGTACATACCTGTGAACATGCTTCGGAAGGATTCCATATAATTCCTACTTTTCTGGCTCCGGGAAATATTTCTCTCATTAATTCAAAGGTTTTTTCTACAGGCTGACATGTGGCAATACCTGTTACATTGCTTTGATGTTCATGCTGTGTTTTTGCCACTCCCATACGATAGGGGTCTGTAACTGCACCGAATACATGGGGTATTACTTTATTTACCTGTGCCATTGATTGAAGTGCAGGAGTTGACACGGTAATTATATAATCATATTTTTCCTGGACGATTTCCTGGGCTATTGCCTGGCCTGTAGAAAAATCATTCTGTGCAGTTTTTTCATAGATTTTAATGTTAAATTCCTCAAGAAGTCCGCTTTTTTTCAGTCTATCCGTAACACCACGGGCTGTTTCCATTAGAAGGTCATTGTCATTGAAGCGAAAGAGAGCAAGTTTTTTTTCTATCTCTCCCTGTTTAGGAATGTCTTTCCTGATTAAAGTGCCATCTTCCTTTATTATGATTGTAGCCTGTGATAATAGTTTTTCCGGTATATTTATATTCAGCTTTTTTACAGCAGCCATATTTATGCCAAGTTCAATTTTTTTATAAGTTTCAAAGGGGATTTCCTGCGGTTTTTCCCCTTTTAAAATTCTGTCAACTAGACGGGCTCCCTGTATGCCGCTCAGGGCATAATCATATCCATAGGCGAAGACTGCTCCGTCTTTAAGTCTGTCTATATCATTTATGAGAATGGGAATATTTTTTGCATTTCCTGCCTTTACAATTGAGTCAAAGGCTGAAAAAACAATATTATCGGGAGGGAGAACAAACATGTCTATATTTTTCCCTGTAAGAGATGTGGCAGCCTGATATACTTCAGAAGAACCGTTAATGGTTACTCCTTCGAAGGTAATATCACTGTCTTTCTTCACTTCCTTTTCCAGATTTCCCACATTGAATACTGCATTTACCTGTGACGGATCCCACATTGTACCTATCTTTATTTTTCCCGGGTACATAGTTTTTACAAGAGCAACGGTATGTTCCATAGGTATCCATCCGTAAACGCCTGTGACATTTGGTAGATGGTCTTTATCACTTGAGCCGGCTCCCAGTATGAAGGGATTTGCCACTGTGGCAAAGACGACAGGTATAGTTTTTGTTTTATTGATTGCCGCCTGTGTGGTACCGCTTGATATGGAAACAATTACATCATATCCGTTCATTATGTATTTATCAATAATAGTATTAACTGTAGGCATATCACCCTGGGCATTCTGAAGATCTATTGTGCAGTTTTTTTCGTCAATATAGCCGATTCTTTTCATTTCTTCAGAGAAAGCATCTCTTGTTACGTTTAGAAGGCCGTTATCATTTAACTGTAATACTCCGATTTTATAAAATTTTTCCGATTTCCCAGATAAAAGAGATCTGAAATTTTTATTTGAAATAAAGAATATTCCCAGTGCCAGAATTATTCCTGCAGGAATGAGGATTCTGCTGTATTTTTTTAAGGATTCTACTGATTTTATCTTTTTTCCATGTACAGGCATAACTTTTGTTACATAGAGTGTTATAAGGACAAAGAGGGATGTGAATAATTTCAGATCTACAGGGTTCATACCTCCGTACAGGGCAAAGGCAATCATAAATCTGTAGACTACAGAACCGATTATTGCACTTAATATGGTTATATAAATTGAAGAACCTTTTAAAAGTGACTCACCTATAATAACAGAAGCAAGTCCTATCATAAGTGTTCCTATGCCCATGCCGATATCGGCAAATCCCTGGTACTGTGCTACAAGTCCACCGGAAATGCCGACCAGTCCGTTTGCCAGGGTAAGGCCGAGTATATTAATGAGATCCGTATTTACACTGTTTGCAGAGGCCATTACTGGATTATTTCCCGTCACTCTGATTGTTATGCCGAGATCTGTTTTGAAAAACAGGGACATAAGGAACCAGAATAGTGCCATGACAATCAGAAGAAATATAGAAATCCATATTTCTTTCTCTATGCCAGGATTGAATGAATTAAACCATGTTATAAAAGTAGGCAGTTCAAGGAGAGGTATGTTTGATTTTCCCATTATACGGAGATTTATGGAATAAAGGCCGATCATTACCAGGATCCCTGCAAGGAGTCCATTGATTTTCATTTTTGTATAAATAAGGCCTGTGCACAGACCTGCTGCTCCCCCTGCCAGAAATCCTGCAAAAATGGCAGTGAAGGGATTTACGCCGGACGTAATCATAACTGCCGTAACGGCAGCACCTGCCGTAAAACTGCCGTCTATGGTAATATCAGAAAAGTTCAAGATACGGAAGGTAATAAGAGTGCCTGCAGCCATGAAAGCATAAAGTAAACCCAGATTTAATGCACCGAGCCATAGTTCCATAATTCCTGCGACATCTATCCTTTCAGTTCTATAATACCTGCCACGCCATGACTGAACATACTTTTACCGAGCAGATGTTTTACTCCTGAAGGTTCAAGTTCTTCAGTAATTCTTTTCAATTCTTCTTCGAATTCATCTGCTTCTCTTTTAAAGAGTGACTGTTCGAATATGGCTCCGTGGATATGGAAATTATTATCTTTCGGCACAAGATTCCTGATGGTTTCTTTCTCTCCAGATTTATCTTTTACTGCTATTCCGCATGCCACTACGATTTTGTCTATATCTTCAGGTTCTATGGAAAAATTTATCCATGACGAAAAATTGGAACTGTGAAAAATACTGTTTCCGTTGTCAGGTTTGTTCTTCAGAAGAGGAACCTGTTTTAAATTCATTCCGCTCAGTCCCTTGCTTTCCGCAAAAAAAACTATGCCTATGACAGGTTGCCCGGATATGGTCAGGAATGAGTCTATCAATCTGTATAGATCTATAAAGCCGTCGGTACCGTAAAATGACAGGATATATTTCCATGGTCCGTTAAATCCGAATCCATGGAAGAAATTATATTTAATTGATTCCTGCTGATTTTTATAGAGCATAAAATCCACACATGGTCTTTTTACTGCAGGATATACAAAGAGATTGCTGTTTATGACAACTGTTTCACCGAAATAATCCCTGTAATCCCTGTAATGTTCTCCGAGAGCGGCAAGACCTGTGCCGAATCTTATATCTTCAGGTTTTACATACAGAACATGTTCCTGTCCGTATAAGGACGCAGGAACATGTTCCTGTGAGCCTATAGAAAACAATGTGCCTTCCTTTTCCTGATATGATTTTATATTCAGTGAAATTCCGTTCGTTTCTTTTACTGTAATCGTTGAATTACTTGCTGATATGGCAGAAGTTTTAATATCTTCTTTTGTTGAAATAACAGAGAAGAGTTTATCGAAACCTGTAGATTTAAATATATTGGCTACATAATCGGTCATTTTACAGAGAATTATTTCACCGTCTACTTTTTTTAACTGTTTTTGAAATAAGAGGAATATCCTGAGTCCGGCACTGCTTATATAATTTACGTCTTCAAGATTTACTGCTATTATTCTTTCTCCGGAAAGAGTCATGTCTTTAAATAATTTTTCCAGATCTTTTGAAGTATTACTGTCTATTCTGCCTTTTATATTAATCCATTTAAGGTTATTTTCTTCTGTAATGTTATATTCAAACATAGTTTACCTCTGATAAATCGTGACGCATGAAGCGAGGATTGTTTCTGATGAGCTATTCGTTATGTATATGAAATTTCCTTTTTGTCTCCATAAGTTTATATGAGAAGCGTAACGCGTTACGGGAGGAACAAATTCTCATTTTTTGTTGTGACCGGAGCGGTCATGGCTGTTAGTGAAAAATGAATTTTATATGTCCACTGAAATAAAAAATAATACAGTTAAAATTATAAAAATGGTTGATGTGATATATCCCGTATATGTCAGCAATCTAAATCTTTTCGGTATATACATGATATAAATTTTGATTTCAAAATTATTTTCTCCCTGATGTATATAAGGTTCCAGATCAAGAGCAAAACCTTTTTCATGATCCGAAAGAGATCTTATATCAATATTATCAAAAGATACCCTGCGACCGTTTACTGTGATATATTCCACGCCGTTATCGGGAATAATTCTTATTGTTTTCTGGCTTATTTTTCCGGAGTGGATTTTACCTGCAATAACATATTCTGCCGGCCCTTTCGGATAGTCAAAGAAAGGAAGGCTGAGCTTTTCGATATTTACGTCTTTCTTTTCCAGATCCGTAATACGGAGTGACGTATAATTATTTAATAAAATAAAGAGTATTAATAAAAAAATTAATACAGCATATTTAATATAACTTGACATATCAATACATCTGTTTCCAGAAAGGAAATAATGATCGTCTTATAAATCTGAAATAGTTAAAGAAATAATAAAGTAAAATACTCAGAAGGATAAGCATTATAATATGAATTGAAATATACAGTTTATCTCTCGAAGAATTACTTATATCAAGAGCGACAGTTCCTCCGTCATCTAGCAGTTTCAGCTCAAACCTGTTTTCTCCTGCATGGATATAAGAGCCTATATCTATATCAAAACCGTTTATATAGCCTGAAAAAGATTTTGTAATCATTTTATCAAGAGAAACAGGGGTATTGTTTATCTTTATATATTCTATCCTGTCATCTGCCACAATGTTTATCACTCTCTGAGAAAGGTGGGAAGAGTAAATTTTACCTGTGAATATATATACCCTGTTCCGGGTTGAATCTTCTCTGAAAGGAAAGACAATGTCCCTGATTTCTTCTTTCTCATCTTTTACTTTTATACCGGTGAAGCTGAGAATGGTATAGTTATTCAGCAGGATAGAGATTATAAGCAGAGAAATAAGTATCGCATATTTTCTGTGTTCTTTAATGAAATTTACTATTTTTTCTTCCATATATATTATAATACGACATTATCTCTTTTCTTTCCTTCATATTTATATGAGAATCGTAACGCGTTACGGGAGAAACAAACTCTCATACTTCGTTTTAGTGACCGAACCGGTCACTAAAACCCTTCCAAACTCCCATACCTTCAGCAATGTACCAGATCAGAAGTTCTCCGGTCAAAATGCGGTTTACTTCACATCTCCCTCTGTTTTCCTTTCCCGTTGCCATGACCCTTGAAGGACAATCACCGCCGCAGTGCCAGTAGCAAAAACATTCTCTGCAATTATTTCTGAGACTCTTCTGTTTATCCATAAATTCATAAATTTTATTTTCATCTACATTTACCGAAGATGTAACATTACCTGCAGTGAACAGCGGAAACAGGGGATGACTTCTGTCATGAATTTCAAAACATGTTACTATGTCTCCCTGTGGTGTTACTACCAGACAGTCTTCGGCACAGAGGCAGAATGATGAAGCTATGAGCCAGGGTCTTGCACCGGAATAAAATACATGTCTTCCGTAATCTATTCCTGTTTCAAAGGCTTTTATAAAAGAAGATGTAAAAGATTTTATATGACTTTTTGAAGGATCTTTGTATATGCCCCTTTTATTCACGTAACATGGTTCGATCTGTACTGTCTTACATTCTGTTTCCTCACAGATAAAAGATATAGAATCGGGAAGCCTGTCAAAACTGTCAGGCACCGAGGTAATGCGTATGGAATAGGGTATTTTAAATCTATCAAATTCTTTTATTGTTTTTATGACAGAGTAAAAAGAACTTTTGCCGTTCCTGAGAGGTCTCTGTTTTTCCTGTATTTCAGCTATGCCGTCAAAAGAGATATTCAGAGAATCAAAATTTTTTACAATAAATTCTTTCTGATAATCTTCGAGAACACCGTTTGTTGACATAGAGAGTTTACATGGTAAATCCCTGCTTTTTGCATATTCTACAGTTTCTTTGAGTGTTTCCCAGTTCATCGTCGGTTCCCCTCCTCCGTGAAAGGAAACGGAAAAATTCGCCGCCTTTTTTTCTGAAGCATTTCTGTAAATATAATCAATAACCGTTCTGGCAACAGAAAAAGACATGTTCAGATTTTTATTTTCTCCTCCTCTTGCATAACAGTAAGTGCATTTCATGTTACAGTTACCTGTCATTAAAAGAGCTGTTTTGACAGGTTTATATTCATGTATGGAACATTCCAAAACATCCGGATCGTCTCTCCAGAAATTTATAGAATCAAGAAATTTTTCCGCATCACTGTAACTGTAACGGCAGATGCCGGCAATTTTTTCTTTCAGATAAAGAGCCATTTTTTTATTTGCAATAAAAGCCAGTCTGATAAGAGGTCTGTAAATGATAAATTCTTTTTTAAAGGGAATGATATATAGTTCCATGATTATGTCCTGTGTGATGCCTTATAATCGTGACGCGTAACGCGTAACACGTGACGCGTGTTTTACCGGTACCGGGCGACCACAGGGGGGCGCCCATGCTGAATCACCCTTCACGACTTACGACTCACTACTCACTACTCACGATTCTCATATAAACATGTCATCAAAATCCATTTCAAAGCAATTTCTTTCTTTACGCGGCAGAGAAAACCTTCTTTTTCATTATTTTCTGTTAAGGAGCATATTTCAGGACATTCTCCCGAACAGTGATATATATTTATACACTTATTGCATTTCTCCGGTAATGGTTTATGTCTGTAAAAATCGATTAATTCATTATTTATCCTGATATTTCCATGATGTACATTACCTGTCATCATTTCTGGTCTCACAGAACTATCTGTGCAGAAAAAACAGCCGCTTATCCCGTTGCCGGGGATTAAATGGAGCACATTACGAAACATGCTGCAGTAGCTTCTGTGAAGTTCATTGAGTCTTACTCCTCCGTATGTAAGATTACATCCCAGTTCTTCAGCTTTTTTCTGAGCTTCTATAAAATGTTCTGCAAAGAGTGAAGCATCTTCACTTTTAAAAGGTGCTCTGTCTCTGTTCCATACTTCATAGACAGGCTCAAATCTCATATTAACGGCAGAGAGTTTTTCATAAAGATATGTTGCAATATGAGACTGATGTGTAACTGTTTCAGGTGTGATTGTAGCGCGAACCGACATTGATATTCCCCGGCTGTTAATAATTTCTGCCGTCCTTTCCACGCAGGTAGATGATGGTTCTCCATTTTTTAGAGGCCTCTGCCTGTCCTGAATAAAAGGAGGGCCGTCACAGGACAGGGCTATATGATTGAAGTGGTTGCAGAGCCATATTACATGTTCTTCTTCCATTACACCGTTTGTGACGATAGTTCCATGCCAGGTCACATTAAATTCTTCTGCCATCTTTCTGGTAATATATTCGAATCTCACTACCTGTTCCCATTGGACGGAAGGTTCGCCTCCGCCGTGGAGGACAAAAAGGAAAGGGTGTTTTTTTTCCCTGCATATATTTAATACGTATTCTGCTGCAGCAATTACAGCTTTTTCATCGATATAACAGGAATGTTTACTCACTTTACCTGTGTAACAGTAAGAACATTTAAGATTGCATCTATCTGACAGATAAAGAGTGAGGCATACAGGTTCAAATGGTGAAATTAAAATCTTTTCCCATGTTTTTTGAACTTTTAAAGCACACTCTGTCAGTTTAAGAGCAAGATTTTTTATTTTTTCGGAAACATTATTTTTTGAAGAGGCAAAAAACTTTTTCAATTCCTCTCCGGAGGAAGAAGAAACGCGACATATATAACCGGGAATATATAATATATTATAATCTTCTATAAGAAATACAGGTAAATCTTTATGGATTTTAGTAACATGAGCCATTCACGCGTCACGCGTCACGCGTCACGCGTCACGCATCACGCATCACGCATCACGCATCACGATTCCTCAATTGGGATAATAATAAGTAGTATAATAAGTATATGTATAGGTATAGGTATATGTATAGGTATCAGTATAAGTTTTGGTATCCTTGTAAGTTTTCAGCCATTCTTCGTAGGAAACGCAGTTACATGCTGCTCTGTCTATAAAGCTCATGTCATAAGAAACACAGGTACAGGAAGCTGCAATACTTCCCGGCACACAGTTACAGATACATAT
Organism: uncultured Synergistia bacterium; assembly: GCA_964431735.1. Taxonomy (GTDB): domain Bacteria; phylum Vulcanimicrobiota; class SpSt-956; order SpSt-956; family JAKJGF01; genus CALARM01. The sequence goes on from CAYSLJ010000007.1 coordinate 52,605, forward strand.
GGCTCCTGCAGGTATGATCATCCAGTAGGGGATGGTATAAACTATCCATTCCCCGGTAACTGTTTGAATTTTATACTGGATTCCTTTTACAGTATGGGAACATATTTTAAGATCCACAAGGGATGTTTTATATTTACCTGAAGGTAAATTCCATATGATAATCGTATTATCTGTGCTTCCCGATGCAAAGTTTTTCCCGTCAGGTGTTATTGCCAGTGAAGTAACCCAGTCATTGTGGCCTTTCAGGGTTTTAACCAGTGTTCCTCTTGGGAAAGACCATATTTTTATTGTTTTATCTCTGCTTCCTGATATGAGTTGTTTTCCGTCAGGTGTTATTGCCAGTGAAGTAACCCATCCGGTATGTTTCGACAGGTTTTTTAGCATAGCTCCGTCAGGTAAAGACCAGAGTTTTATTGTTTTATCGGCACTGGCCGAAGCGAGTATTTTTCCGTCCTGACTCAGAGCCAGATCTGTAATCATTTCATTATGGCCTGTAATGGTATTTAACAGTTCACCTGTAGACAGATCCCAGAGTTTTATAGTTCTGTCTGTGCTGCCTGATATGAGAATCTTTCCATCGGGAGTAATGGAAAGAGCGGTAACAGACAGAAGATGTCCGTCCAGACCGCTTACAGTTTCTTCCATAAAATCCCATATCTTTATTGTATTATCCTTACAGCCTGCTATCAGTTTTGTGCCATCGGGAGAAAATATAAGAGCACAGGCAGGTGCCGGTAGTCCTCCCAGTGTTTTTATCTGGCCTTCTGACCAGAGTTTTATAGTATTATCTTTGGCTGCCGAAACTAATATGAGTCCTTCAGGGCTTATTGTAAGAGCAGTTATGCCGTCTTTATGTTCTTCAAGAGCTTTATAAAAAGCACCGTCAGGGAGAGTCCAGAGTTTCAGACTGCAGTCATCGCTTCCAGAAACAAGAGATTTACCGTCAGATGTAATGGCAAGAGCCCTTATAGCTTTGCTGTGAGACATGGCATCTTCATGGGTTTTACCGTCTGCAATACCGGAACATATGAAAGCTCCTGCCACAGCAGCTGTAGCAGTAAGGAAATCTCTTCTTGTAAGAACCCATTTTGATCCTTTCCGTTTAACGGCAAATATTTCCGGTTCTTCTTCCGATTGGATTTCATCAGGTTTTTCTTCGTGTGATTTTTTTTCTTCCATAAAAATCATCATCCTTCCGGTAATTGGTTTCTAATTTTATATCTTAGAATATTAAGGTACGTATGTCAATATTAAATCGTGATGCGTGATGCGTGATGCGTAATGCGTGATGCGTGATGTGTGATGCGTATTTTCACCTGTACCGGGCGAACAGCGTTCGCCCCTACAACTCACTATTCACCGGTAACTGATAACTGGTAACTGGTAACTGGTAATACCAGGTTGCTATCAACCATAGCGCTTTGCCTGCCTGGTGCTCCGTAGAAAAAAATATCACGGCGGCACAAGTCTATTTGAATAAAATATAATGAAAAGTGGCATTATGTAAGCTCTAACAAATATGTCTGTTCCAGTTTAGATTTTTTTCGGAGGAGCGCCAGGCGGGCAAAGCCAGGAGATCTATAATACCAAAATTGATAGCGAAATGGTATAACTGGTAACTGATAACTGGTCACTGGTTACTGCTCACTGCTTCTCACCCGTTTCATAGCTGCCGAAAGGCATCCGCCTCTGCATGTTTTCATTTCCCTCCACCTGCATAGTTCACACTTCTTATAAATACCGGTTATGCGGAACATGTGCAGTTCTTCATTGAATATTTCCTGACAGTCCATTGCAGTAATAGAGTCATTCAGAGTCAAATGCCATCGTGATGCAAGGCCGTAACATGGCACAATGGAACCGTCTGGCATAATATCCGGCATGGGTCCGCAGTGAAGCCCAATTGGCACAGGGTGGAGATGGACTGTTTCAATAAAACCTTCGGGAAACATACATGGGACAAAACCACAGTCAAAATTTAATACTATTCTGTGTTCCATAGACTCTTCGAAAAAATCTGCAATAGAAGAACCTGCTTTTTCATAATGTTTCGGATGGACGTAAGTGTTGTCATGGTCAAGACATGGATGGGCAAGGCCCAGTCTTATGTTTCTGCCGAGATTATATTCTTCTATCAGATCTATAAGAAAAGAAGGTTTTACCAGGGGATTATGTATATTAAAACATGGCGTAATTTTTTCGGATAATTCCTTGAAGGTCTGTAGCTGTTTTTCTTTTTCTTCAATCTGCTGTTCTTCAGGTGAGTTTATATTAACAATAACAGTCAGTTCTTCAGCACTTAACGTTTTTAAATATGACAGAAGTTTCCTCTCTATAAGGCCATTGGAAAATATAATAACTTTAAAGTTTTCTTCCAGAGATTTTTCAATAAACCATGTCAGGTCAGGGTGAAGGGAAGGTTCTCCTCCCAGGATTTTTACATGTTTTATACCGGATCTTTTAAGAAAATCAAGTGCCATAAGAAATGTTTTGCGAGACATAAACTGTTCATGAGAGATTTTCTTTTTTCTGATAGATTCCGCAAAACAATAGGAACATTTACGGTTACAGAGCAGTGTAACTGATATGTTTGCCATAATTATTTTTTTATCATCCACTTCCCTTCTTCCCACAGTGAAAGAGTCTTTTTTATCCACAGAGCTGTTTTTTCTTTATCCCTGTGAGTAATTGCGGATATGATAATTGTAATTCTTTCAGCCGGTATGTTTCCTGAAAGCATATCCCACAGAGCAGCTTCAGGCCAGGGAAGAAATAACAGATTTCCTGTTTTTCTGTTAATTAGTCTTATGCCTCTGTATTCCACCGTCCAGGATATGGGAACGTGACGCGTGACGCGTGACGCGTTACGCGTAGATGCCCCTTCGTTTTTCTCATTTGTGTCGTAATTCATGAAATCGTAATGCGTGATGCGTAATGTCTGTGACCCATTATCTGTCACGCTTCTCCTATAAGGTCGGAAGTCTGAAATACCATTCTTTCAAGTTCTTTTCTGTTATTTATAAAATCTTCCATAAGGCCTGTATATCCCAGGTCATAAAGGAGATTACACACTGTGATTATACGTGTCTGAATACAGAAATCATCATATTCTTCAGTGTTATGATGGACATGGCACCCTCCGGCACAGTGAAACCTGGCAATACATTTTCTGCAGAGTTTTTTTTCATATGTCAGGTGTCTTATGCTTTTCAGATTATCTTCGTTAATATGGATTCCTGAATTATCTATATGACCGAAGGTTAAATCGAGGCTTTTTTTTTCCCATTCTTCCTTCTGAAGATAACAGGCACTTATAGTTCCTTCAGGTGATACAATGATAGTGTCTTTCCCGACAGGGCAGAAACTGTGATGCAGTGTGCCTGTAGATGCAGGGCCATAGACCGGTGTGACGCCACAGGTTCTCGCAATAGTTGCAGCCTTTATATAATTTACTGCAAATTTCCATGGGTCAGGAGGATGAAGTTCTGTATCTCCTGTTTCCCTGAGAACTTCAAAATCTATGGAAGAAGGTTTACAGATTCTACAGAGCCTGTGAGCAATTTCTCCCATTCTTTCTACTGTTTCCTCTGTAACACAGACCCTTGTACAGAGTTTGGCAGGACTTCTGCCCAGCAAAAAGGCATTTCTCTCAACAGTATGTGATGTTTTTCCTCCCGTTTTAAGAGGTCTGTATCTGTTCTGAATATCTTCCGGTCCGTCCAGGGAAAGAACTACTGTGTCAAAATAATCTCCGATAAAAGAACAGGTGTCTTCATCGAAAAAACCGTTTGTAGAAACTTTAAAGACAGGTTTCACATTGTATGTTGCGCAGACCATGTTAGTCCTGTATACTGCCACCCTTATCACATCAGGTGCACAAAAAGGCTCTCCTCCGAAGAAATGTATTTCAACCTCTTTTCTGTTCTGTTTTATCACATGATCTGCCATCCAGTCCACACATAAAATGGCCAGGGAAAAATCCATGACAGAAGCGTCTTTACAGGAACCGAATCCGCAGTAAAGGCAGTTGAAATTACAGGATCTGGTAGGAATAAGACCCAGAAAGTCAGGATTTACATGGCCTCTGTTTGGTCCAGGCATACATGCCGGTTTCTCTGAAAGACTTCTGTAAAGATCATAGAGGGCTTTATTCTTTAAATTTTTGTCTTTCAATGATTTTACTGCAGATCTGTTCAAAAGTGCAGTAATATTATGAAGAGGGCTGTGCATGATATATTTGTCTGATACAGGTACTGTAAATACATAATCCATAATATTTACTTCTATTTTTTTAAGTTCAATCCTGCTTTTAAGTTATTTATTCCTCCTGCCCGCCGTGGCTGACCGTAGATTTAACGGAGCGTAAAAAAATAACCATATCATATTTATAATCGTGACGACAAATTAAATTCTAAAAGTTATGAAATTCACTGTTCACATTCACTTTTCCCCCACAGGTCCCATAATTCGTTACCGTTTTTATATTCCGGTATTTTAAGGTTTTTCAGTACATCATCCACATAATGTTCTGTTCTCATCCCTACGAGCACACTGCTTATACCGGGCATAGACCGTAACATCCATATAGCTTTTCCGGAAAGTGTGGCATGTTTTATAGAGTCAGGTAAGAACCTGTTTAATTGTTCATGTATTTTATCTGATTTCTCTATGGCTTTCGTAATATAGTAGTCACTTATTTTTTCCATTATATTATTAAATGATTTTATGTATTTATCCAGTTCTTTATCTTTTACTTCATGTCCATGTACAATCTGATGGAACCGTGGCGTGAAGTAATTATCTCTTACCATATTCCAGTGTTCTATACCGGAGAAGCTATTCCATCTATCCGTAAGTATATCGCTGAACCCTTCAGGAAAATATTTCAGTTCTTTTTTCATGTTGTTTTCTGTAACGGTAAATTCTTTCAATTCTTCTTCCACGTCTTTATCTGAAATTTTTGCTTTTATTGCGAAATCACTCAATCTTATTAATTGATTGTTTCTATAGGCATTTAACGGCCTGTTTACAAGGGTCCCGATATTTGCTTCACCTGCAATATCAAGCAGGGACATAGATTCTCTGTTCTTATTATAAATTGCTCCTCCTTCATAGAGGTTTGCAGGGAACTGTATAACTGCAAAGCGGTTGTTTTTTGAAATATTTCCGGCAATATCCAGAATTTTTTCCAGGGACGTATGTTCGAATTCTTCGTGAGAAACAGGGAAGGTATTTGAAGAAATGCCGTACCAGGAAATTCTTCCTTTTTCCACTTCTTCTTCAAGATATATGAAAGCTTTTTCTATTCTTGAATAATATTCTTTTTCCGCATCTTTTCTGTCTGTCCCTTTCTTTTTTGCCAGAGAAAGAAAATACTCGGGATTATGTAAGAGTAGAACATCCAGCTTTTCCATATCAAGCCTGTCAAGGGATCTGGTGAGCTGATCATGTAAAAATTCCGGGTGTATACAGTGCCAGCAGTTTTCGTCATAATAAACCATATCCGGGAAAGGGTCCCCTTCATTAATTCTTTCCTTTGAAATCTCCATAGCAGGACCCTGAACATATCCTATTTTAGATACTATAACCAGTTCCTCTCTTTTAATTGCCCCTTCTTCTACAAGCTCTTCCACAACTTTCCCCACAAGCAGTTCACTTTCACCCCACATATAGTTTGTGGAAGTATCTATAATATTTATCCCTTCTCTTAAAGCTTTTGTAAGAGCATCAAAGTGTTCACCGTTGTTTTCCGTAACTCTGTAGCATCCGAAACCTGCCCGGCTTACCATGAAACCTGTTTTCCCCAGTTTCGTAAAGGGCAGTCCCTTTTCTCTTTCCATTTTTTCTGTTTTCATGACAGTTCCTTCTTTTTTACTCATGATTTGTTCCTTTCTCTCTGTTTATATGAAGTATACTATAAAGTTCATAAATTATTACCGTAATTTTAATAATATAGAAGTAAGAAATATTGAAAATCCGCTTATAAAGATACTGCATATACTTAATATTATAGAATTAATAATAATGCTGAAGAAAATACTTATTATATAGATACTGGCTGCCCATCCCCACCTGTCTTCTGTATCAAAGGTGTATTTTATTACAGCTACTGGTATTACAATTTGTAGAATTATAGCTATAATAACTTCCAGTATACGAAAAATTGTAAATAAAAAATTATTTGAATATGATGGAAGAAGGATGTAAGAAATAAATATTAATATTCCGCCTGATACAATATATAATACAAATGTTATAAGGCTTGCAAACAGAGATCTTCTAAAAGATGGTTTTTCATTAAGTATCATTTTGCAGGCTCCGTATAAACAGGCTCCATAGATAAAATAGACAGCAATAAGAGCTATGGTTATTAAGATAATATAGAGTAAACCGAAACCAAGAAGAGCAGTTGCAGCTTGCATAATAATTAACACCTCCATTTTATATATAATATATATGATAACATGGGTACATGTGAAAAACAATAAATAATGAATATATAGTCAAAGAGTTATTTTTTTGCTATAATTATACGTATCACCATTCGCCTTTTACCATTTACTATATTTTTGCTGTAATAAATTATTTTTTTGAAATGTATTACGGGAGGTAATTTTATGAATTTCATGAGTATTTTTTTCGATAGTGCAGGTTTTGTAAATGAAAAAGATATGGATTATTTTATTACTTCTACAGAGATGTTTGATAAAGGAAATTATGAAGGAGCTTTAAAATCTATAGAGAAAGCAATAAATCTGGATATTAAATTTGCCCGTGCCTGGAATTTTAAAGGATTTATATTGCACAGACTGGGACGATATGAAGAAGCAATAAGAAATTTCGATATAGCCATACAGATTGATAATGAAGAGCCTGAATACAGAAATAACAGGCGATTATCTTTATATAATCTCGGCAATCACAGAGAATCTGAAAAAGAGTGGAATAATTTTTTAAATATTTCTATGAAAGAAAAATATTTTTCTATTTTATTCACAGTACTTTCTATTTACGGTTACATATTTCTGAAAGAAATGGAATTTTCGAAAATAGAAAAAGCCGTTTATATTTCTCAGTTGAGAGAAAAAGGAAGAGATGCTTATTTTCATGGTAAATATATGCAGGCAATCTATTTTTACGATAACATTTTAAAAGCCTCTCCTTCTGACGGAGATAGCTGGAATAACCGGGGTCTCTGTCAGCTTAACATGAATTTCTATGAAAAAGCTCTTAAATGCTACAATAAAGCATTAGAAATAAATCGTGGCAACGATATTTATCTGACTAACAGAGGCCTTGTTTTAAATTTCATGAAAAGATATGAAGATGCCCTTGAAAATTTCAATAAAGCCATAGAAATTAATCCTGGTAATGAACAGGCATGGTACTGGAAGGGAGATACTCTGTATAAACTCGGAAGAAATGATGAAGCTCTGAAATGCTGCGAAAAAACTCTGGAACTAAATCCCTATCATGCACTGGCATGGAATAAAAGAGGTTTAACTATGGTTTCTTCAGGTATGTATGATGAAGCTTTTAACAGTTATAAAAAAGCCCTGGATATAGAACCATTTTATCAGGAAGCTATAGCAAACAGGGACGAATTGCTCAGGATTACAGGTAAATTTTTAAATGATTTTAAAGAAGAAAAATTTCCCGGAGAAATTGTAGATGAGGAAGAAAGTGAAAGAGAGAATGACTTTGCTTCTGTTTTTAATGAAGAAGGACAGGCAGAAGTAAAAGAAAAAGAAGAACCGTCATTTTCTTTCGGGATTAATGAAGAAGGACAGGTAGAAGCGAAAAAAATAGAAGAGCCATTCACTTCTGGTTTTAACGAAGAAGATATGTATGATAAAAGAAAAGATCCATTTTTCCCAGGCTTCGGTGAAGAAAAACAGGGTGGGAGAAAAGAAGAAAAAGAAGAAGAATTTACTTTTGGCTTTAATGGAGATGGAAACCAGCAGGAAAAAGATTTTAATTTTTAATGATTGACCTGTCAGGCAATTTGTAGTAATAACCTGTCCTCATGTCACGCGTTACGCGTTACGCGTTACGATTCTCATATAAAGTGAGGAAATTTTCTGAAAAGACGTTTAACTTATTTTATTATCTCATCTACCTCTTTTCTGGCCTGTGTGATGATAGTGAAATTATTTGCAGATAATCAATTTATCAGAGGCTTCGCGGGAGATATAGTCGTTATTTCGCTGTTATATTTTTTCATCAAAAGCCTTTATAATTTCCATCCTTTAAAACTGGCAATCTTCATTTTTTTCCTGGCCTGTACAATAGAGTTTTTTCAGTATTTAACTTTAATAAATATCCTGGGACTCGAAAAAAACTTTCTTGCACAGTTAATTCTGGGATCTGTTTTTGACCCTGCCGATCTGCTTGCCTATGGTATCGGAGCAGTTACCGTATATATGATTGATGTGAAAATGAACAGAGGGTAATCTGTGATAAAAGGGCCGGCCATAGATAAAGCTCCTGTATCGAAGCGGACGATTATAGAGCATATGGGCATATGTCCCGTTTATCCGGTTTTTTTGGTACTTGACAAAGGGCACTTATACTATTATAGTTGAAAATATAAAAAATAATTCGTCCCATAATTCCAAAATTTTTTTACAAGGGAGAGAAAGGTAATGCGTTGTTTTATTAATTTTCTACTGATTTTATTAATTATATCTGTTTTCGCTGGATGCGGAGGTAGCAGTACCACTGCTGTTGTTCCTACTTCTATTCCTACGTCTACCCCTTCTCCGACAACTTCTCCGACAACTTCTCCTACTGCAACAGTTATAACCCCGTCAGGAGGTGTTTTTACTGTATCTGCCGGATCGGCCCAGGAAGGTTCGGTTACTTTTCAGCCCAATTCAGTCGCAAGAGATGTTACCTGTACCGGAGGGATTGTGAATCTCTTGCCGTCACTGCCTGCGGGAGTACAGGTTGCAAGCAGTGTATATAGCTTTTCTATATCAGATACCACTGCCTATAATGGTGCGACCTTTCCTGCATATGTTACATTACCTGTAACATTACTGCCCACAGTTTTACCTGAAGATGTAGCTGTATATCATTCCAGTAACGGAAGTACCTGGACTAATATAGGTGGTACTCTTAACAGTGATAGAAATAGAATATCTGTAAATGTACCGTCCTTTTCTTATTTTGTGGCTACAATACCTCTTACAGCTCCATCGGGAAATAAAATATTCATGCTCCATCATTCGGTAGGTAACGATCTTATTGAAAGAGGGAATGTAAGAGGAACTATAAATACTTATAATTCCTCTCATGGAACTTCATATCAATTCTGGGATCATGGTTATAACAGTGACGGATTGAGAGATGCCAGCGGCACTTATACGGGAACCACTTATGATATACCGGGTGATAACACAGAACCTGAAGGATTTGCATATCTCTTTACTTCTTCCAGTGCAGATGCAGTTTCTTCAAGGAATCAAATAATGACTTATGATGTAATAGCATTTAAATCCTGTTTTACCTCTTCACAGGCTCTTGTTGATGATACGGTGTTAAATAATTACAAAAATTACTATATTCAGATGAGAACTTTCTTTGATTCTCATCCAGAGAAGGTTTTTGTGGTTATCACTCCTCCTCCGTCTCATCCTGACGAGACAACCCCTGAAACTGCTGCCAGAGCAAGACAGTTTGCTGACTGGTTAAAGAGTTCCGAATATCTGAGCGGCCACAGTAATATCGTATGTTTTGATCTGTTTAACCGGTTTGCCGACAGCAGTAATGTACTGAGGGCTGACTATAGATATAGCGGCGAAGTGAATTCCCATCCGAATGTAGCGGGAGATGAGGCGGTGGGACCGATTTTTGCCCAGTTTTTAATTGATACGGCTGAAAGTCATTAGAGTAAAAGCTTCTCGCCCGGTAACCCATGAATGTACGGGTTGCCGGGCAATTATCGGGTAAATCTGTGGTAAATACTCCGCTAAATACAATTGCCCGGCTTTGCCTGTCTGGCGCTCTTCCGGAAAAATCTAAACTGGAACATCCATGTTTGATAGGGCTTGCATCATGCCACATTACCTTATATGCGATTAAAATACACCTGTTCTGCCGTGATATTTTTCCTCCAGAGCACCAGACAGGCAAAGCTCTATGATTGATAGCCCGATGTTATAGCGTTACGGGAAGATATTAATTACAAAATATCATAATCTGTGAGCCTGTCTCCTCACGTCACGCGTTACGCGTCACGAGAGCAGTTATGTATTATTTATGCTCACCACAGTAATACGGTATATCTGTTGTCCTTCGGAGACTTCGTTGCTCCAGAGCCTCAACCCTGGAAGAGTGTAAAATAAATATTACTTTTCAGATAGCCTCTAAGGGGTTGTCAAGAAATAACCCAATCATATTTACATCTATATTGTGACGCGTGACGCGTAACGCGTCACGCGAGGATGATAACCGTTCTAACAATTTGCCAGGGTTATTTTCTTACAGTCCCTAAGACGCTTTTAGAACAGGTTTATTTATGTTAATATAGTGTAGAAATTTCATTCAGGGAAGAGAAGGAGATATGTAAATATGAGAAAATATAAGTGTTTACAGTGTAACAAGATATTTATTCCTGAAGATTCGGATGCTGTCGAGTGTAATGATTTCTGCAGTCATGTATGCGAGGATGCTGCCGAAGCAGAGGAAGAAGAGGAAAAAATAACACTACATCCGGAGGCACAGAGAGTAGCTAACAATCATATTAAAGGTGAGATCTGTAATCTCAGGCAAAGCCTTCATATAATTAAAAATAATATTCTTGTAAACGACCATGATTACAATCAGGCATGTAACCTGCTGGAAACTGCTATAGAAAAACTCGAAATCTGTCTTTCATACAGGACTTCCCGCGGAGGGATTATGGGACATCTCAGGATTTTACCACCGGCAGATGAATAGATATAGATAAGTCCGGTTATCTTTTCCGTCGGTACAGCCGTGGGACTGTTTGCGTTAAAAAATGACATGTGGTTTTATATAGAACGGAAAAGGATAAATAATTCACAGCATTTTGATATATGGCATAAATTTTGAAGAGAATCATTTCGGAGAATAAATTTAGAGTATAGGGATTTTCATTTTTAATGGCGTAAAATCAATTTTTTAGGATAATTTATTTAAAGGGAGTTAATCTACTGGGATGAGCATAAATAATAAATATATGCTCTCGTGACGCGTAACGCGTAACGCGTGACGGGAGGAAGACCTTTATTAAATGCTTATGCTCAGGTCAGTAAATAATTTAAAAGGAGGTTTGGTAAAATGATTTTCCTTATGAAAGCATTTACTGCCATATGTCTTGCCCAGGCGGCAGGATTGAATCCTGCCCTTCCGGTTCTTATAGTGGCAACACTGGCGGCCTGCGGAGATATGTTTACATCCCGCGGCCTTACTGCTCCTGTAGTACTTCCTCCTGAACTCATGTTTGCCGCAACCTGGTGGGGTCTTGCCATAATAATAGTAATAAATATCATAGAATTTGCAGGTGATAAGATTCAGGGATTGGATAATATAAAACATTCCATTATAGATCCCTTTTCATCGGTACTTTCAAGTGTTTTCCTTACAGTATCGATTATGGGAGAGCCTATGGGGCAGTTGCTGAAATCAGGCAAAGAGACAATTGGTGCAATTCCGTCCGGTCTCTGTATGATAGGCCTGATAGACGGAGGTGCTGCTTTCTGGGTCGGAATGGTTCTCTTTACCGCGGTATGTGTTTCTATTACCCTTTTCTTCCTGGCAATGAAGGCTCTTTTAAGATATTTTATATCTGTCATTCCCGATATGGGGATAAGCAATATAATAGTGAGTTTTCTGGAAGACTGTCTGGCATTTATAAATGTAATACTGGCCATATTTCTTCCTGTATTCGGAGTGATTGTTACCGTTATCCTGGGCATAACAGCTTTTTTCGCGGCAAGAACAATGAAAAGGAAAATCGCGGCAATCCTTAAAAAGAACAGGCAGGCAGAAGCGGCCGTATAAAGTGATTGAAAAAACACTATCTTTTCTCTGTTGACTCTCAGTTTTTTTTATATAAAATATTTTCAGAAAGGAGGTTGTTAAATGAACAAACATTTTAAACAAATTTTTCCGGTTTTTCTGGTCATGTTTTTATTTGCTACATTTTATTCCGCTCCCTGTATTGAAAAAATTGCTCCCGATGAAAAAGCAATTGATCTACTGGACAGATTCCTTGCAGCTCTTTCCATAGAGGATGCAGAAAAGAGGCTTGAGGCAGTAATTCCTCTGGTACATAAGAGTTTACTCACGGCAGACGGTAAAGATCTGGATAATGACATAAAACCATATTCTTACAAGAAAGCTTATGAAAACGTGGGTTGTTACAAACAGCCTGTAGAGATTTATGAAGTCCATAAAGGCAATACTTATACTGTAGGATACGGCCCCACTGCGGAGAAGGGGAGAACGGATAAATACTTTATAAATAAAAAAGAAGGTGTTGCCGGTCGTCCCGCACCAATTCATATTTTTTGGCCATCAGACGGGGGAGAACCGAAGATTATTAATATGGGGAGTCTGTGATATAATTTAAAGGTACAGAAATTTTCATTTTTAATGGCATAAAATAAAGCTTTAGATAAAATTTTATCTGGAGGCAGTTTATCTAAATAATTCATAATAATCAGAGACAGGCAGCAAAAACTGCCTGTCTCAAGTGAGATGTATTTATCTTAATTATTTTATCATCCTGTTAATCGATTCCTTTAAAACATGTTCAAACGTATCTCTGACGATCTCTATCTTGAATCCTTCTGCCAGACATTCAAACATTTCGTCATGAAATAGTAAAATATAATGATTTATTTTATCCCAGGTTTCAGCTCTGTAATAGCGATGAACACTGTTTATTTTATTTTCTTCCTTAATCCACCTGGAATTATGTATTATATGGGCACTGTAAGGTTCAAGCCCTTTCCCCTGTAAAGGGTGTCCGTGGATTACTTCATCATTTGCACCGCCGAATTTATATGCATAGCAATGTATGAATTCTACAACTGCGATTGTTAAAAGCTCTTCTTTTGCAGGGTCTATTATCTTTACATATGTGCCGTCCCATTCAGAATCGATTTCCCCTGTATAGTAGATTAAAAAAGTCTTATTGCCGGAAGAAATTACATGTGGCAGAGGAGCACCTGTGTCCCATTTTACCGGCCAGTCACATAACATTGCCGTTTCCTCTTTTTTAGCAAGAGACATTTTTCTCCTGAGTAAAAGGTTTTCTTCCTGTACGGCCTGATATTCCTCCATTTCTCCTCCCATGTGTTTTTCAGAAAGGTTTTTAACGGATTTTTCCAGTCTTTCACGGGATTTTTTTAACTTTTCTTCCAGAAGTGATATGTTATTTTCCTCTGATGTCATCTGTTTTACCTTGCTGACCGGAGTATAAGCATGCTTTCCTCCCGTCACGCGTCACGTGTTACGCGTCACGAGAGTATATATGCTTATCTCAGTAACTTCTCCGGAGATTAAATTTTCATAGTTTCCACTTTGACAGATCCCTGTTCTGTAATGGTTATTAAAGTTTTCTCTCTGATGCCTGACAGAAAACCGGACATGAAAACGATATATATGGTCTTTCCTCCCAGTTCTTTATATCCTGCCTCATAGGATAGCTGAATTCCGTTATAATATTTTTTTGGTATTTTCTTCAGGTTTTCTTTTGAAATGTTATATACCTTCCCGAAAGCCTTTATTGTAAGCTCCGTAAATTCGTTTTTATCATTCTGCTTGCCTGAGATTTTTACAGGGCCGGATTCTCCGATTCCTTTCGACTGTATTGTAAAATCGGATAATGTCAATACTCCTTCCTGGGAAGCAAATACATGGGATGTTAAAAAAAGAATAATCGAAATGATTAAAATAATTTTTATCATTAATATCCTTCCTTTCTTGATTCAATTTATTTACAGTGTATTTTAAGAACGTGACGCGTGACGCGTAACGCGTGACGGGTTTAATCGCCCATCACGCATTATGCATTACGAGGTCATTCTATAACATAAGTTTAACTCTTAATTCTGCATAGAGCAATACAGTTATTTATATTTTCTTCAACAAATCTCCTGCCAGTCTGATTAATAGTCTTTTTGTTCTCTTCAGGAGCAATCGATTTTATTACTGTTTTATAATGGAAATATGATATAATATTATTATTGACCTGTAATAAGAGTCTTCCTCCAGTCACGCGTCACGCGTCACGAGATAAATACCTCAATAAGAGAAGGCGGAATGTTTTATGGAAAAAAAATCTGTAGAATACAGTAATTCTGATGATGAATACGGAATGACTCCTCTGGAAGTCGCAGTAAGTAATGGTGATGTATATACAGTCAATTTATTAATATCTCAGGGTGTAAACGTTAATGTCAGAGATGGTGATGGAAATACTCCTTTACATATTGCATCAGAATATGGTTATACAAATATAGCCAGACTGTTGATGTCCAATAAAGCAAAGATTAACATCAAAAATAACGATAATGAAACTCCTTTGCATATTGCGGCAGAGAAGGGTCATAGAAATATAGTTAAATTATTGTTATCCCGGAGAGCCAATGTTAACGTGAGGGATAATTATAGAAATACTCCTCTCCAGATTGCAGTGTTCACGCAGCATATAGATATAGCCAGATTATTAATATCTCAGGGAGCAGATGTAAATGTCAGAGACAGGGAAGGATACACACCTTTACACAATGCAGCCCGTGCCGGCCGTACAGATATAGTCAAATTATTAATATCCTCCGGAGCAGATGTGAATATCAGGAATAAAAACGGAAATATTCCTTCAGATATGACATCTGATGAGGAAATACTGAATTTATTGATTCTTCCTGATGTTGAAACGGATGCCGCCTCTTTATCAACAGACCTGTGGGACGGAAAGGGAAGGCTCTTTCCGGACTATTATGAATTCAGGCAGTTTCTGGAGAGAAACAGGAAACGGAATTTTGACCAGGGAAAATACTATACATGTGCCATGTCTATGTACACAAACGCTCCTGTAGGAGAGGGACATTCCAATGATATTGATATACATGCCCCCCTGTGGTTTAAAGAATTCGAGAAGCGGACTACCTGGACCCGTAACGGCATATGGAGCGGTGAACAGCTGCTGGAGGTGCTCAATCAGATCGATCCTTACGGTACATAAATAATTACCTGTAATGTGTGCGATTAAACGCGTCACGCGTCACGCGTTACGCGTCACGACCTTAAAATACACTGTAATCAATAAGAGAGAACAAATAACATGGAGGAGAAGAAACAATGAATATACCGGATAAGAAAAAATTATTAAATGAGCTGAATAAATCTGGATACAGAGAAAGAATAAAAAAAATGTCTCTTCTCGGAAAAGAGTTCAGAGGTAATGATAAATTTAAAGCTCTGCTGGATTCTCTTGACGGAGGAGATGTCTATGAAAACAGTCTTTCCATAGCTGCTTCTATCTCATCAGGTGATGATGAAAGACTCATTTCCTATCTTAAAAAAGATTCCACTTTTCTCAGAAACAGAGCTCTCTCTGGATTACCGGTTAAAGATGATGAAAAGATATGGACACATATAGATAATATTCCCATAAATACGAGAAAACTTCTTTTAAAGAAAATATCTCTGATGAAAGAGAAAAGCCTTTCAGAAAAGCTTTTTCCTTATATTTTAGAAAAATACGGATATAAAGAAAGTCTTTATCTTCTTTCTTCCTGTTCGGCTGAGACATTGGAAAAATATCTTCCCGAATTGGGAGACAGAATTTTTAAATGGGAAAACCTCACCAGATCTCATGGAGAAACAGTCCTGTCCTATATTAAAAAAGCCTTTTCTCTTTCTCCTGAAAGGGAATATCTCCTTTTATGGAGCCGTTTTTCAGAAGCCATAAAAATACTCATAGATAGAAAAGCAGGAGATATTCTGCATCTTGCCTTAAAATATTCTCCTCCTGATGTAATTCCCTCTGTTATAGAAAATAACGCCGGTATTCTTTTAAAAAAAGAACAGTCTCTTTTATTCAATCTTCTCACAGGCAGTTCATATAAGAGGACTATTTCCTTAAGGGGACTTCCGGCAAAACTCTTAAAACATATAAGGAGATTAAGTAAAGAACAGATTTTAACACTTGCATTAATGCTGAGAGAGTCTCCTGAAAACCTGGCAGAACTCCTTAAAGCTTTACCTCCTTCTATGAGGGGAGAAATATTTACAGGAGCTTATGAGGGAATTAATACAGAAAACTATGAATGGCCTCATAATCTCCTTGAAGTTCTCCCCTGTGAAATTCGCCACAGAGAAGCAGAAAGAATGTTAAATCTCAAGAAAATTAAAGAAGATCATAATCTGACTCTGGAAATAACTGCTTTCTGTGATATAGAACATGTGAGAAACTTTTTTTATAATGCAACAAAAGTGCCGAAGGCGGAAGAAAGGGGAAAAGTTTTAAATCTTCTGGTCAAATCTACAGGTTTATACAGGAAAGGTTTAAAGGAAACACTGTCATATCTTGAAAGAATAAAAAATGACCAGGATCCTGTGAGACTTGATGTCTTTCAAGGTCTTTTACTTATAAGTCCTTCCCTTTTTAAAGAAGAACATATAGAACATATGGAGAAGATGATAAATTCTGTCCTTGAAGCCAGGGATACTTCATATGCCACTCTTTCTGCCGTAGAGAAGCTGTCAGTAAAGATATTGATTTATAATGGTTCAGAACCTGAAAGTAAGCTTTTCGGTTTTTCTCTGGACATATTAAAAAAACTTGCCAGAAAAGCAGGTTATCTGTCTCTTTTACCCTGTATTCATAACATTCCTGAGGGAACAGAAGTAAAACTGGTAGAAGCACTGAAACCTGTCATTATATCTTTTAACGAGAGAGAAAGTTATAATCTCATATTGAGTCTTGTGAGGTGTCTTGGTAAAAGGGGATGGTATATTAAATCCCTGCAGGATATGCTTGAGCCTGTTGTATACTCCAAACCTGATTACAATGTATCACATGCAATCGAACTGTGGCTTGCCCCTCCGAAAACAAGAGATGAAAGGGTATGGAAATTAATCAAAAAGGATAGAAGTGTTATAACTGTAAGAAGTGTTTTTGAACATATTCACAGGCACCGTCAGGAATGGCTTGATTATTTTCTGGATGGTAAAGGAGTTAAAGGCAGGTTTCTTACAGGTAAAACAATATATGTCATGCCTGCAGTAAACGGTTTTTACCGGTGGCTTCCGGCACAGCAGAGAAAGTTTGCTGTCTTACTCCACAGACTGGCAGGAGATAAGGGGCATAGTGCGTGGATCAGATGTAATGCCATAAAAAAGCTGGCCCTTCTGCCTTCTGTTACTCTGAAAGAAATTACCGAATATTTAAAATATGACGATGTAAATATTATAGAAGCTGCTCTCGGCTCTCTTTCAAATATTGATAATCCTTTCCCTGCATTACCTGTCCTCATTGAATATTTAGACGGAGACAGAGCCAGAGTGGCTATGTATACAATACCTGCCTGTATTCCTTTTATAAGCCCGGAAAGCATCATGGAAATTTTTAAAGAAATCCTTTCCGGAGAAAAACTGAAAGTTACAGTACATAAAGAAATTATCAGACTTTCTGCATTATACTCCGGAGACAGTGAGCTGTCATTATTAAAAAATGAATGGGAAAAAGAAGACCTTCACAGAGATGTCCGTATAGCAGTTTTACATGCTGCAAGACAGAGACTTGAGAAACCTGCTGCGTGGGAACTCTTGCAAAAAGGTGCCTCTTCTTCAGATGAGCATATAGTCCTGAGTTTACTGGATCAGAGACCTGAAGGTTTATCTCTGAAAGAAAAACAGAGCTATGTAAAACTCATATTGCACATAGCAGAACATGGTAATTTAAAGGTAAGAAAGGCTGCTTTTTCATCTCTTCCCCTGTGGTCTTCCGGTTCAGAGGAGATTATTGCCGGAAAGGCAGCAGAAATTATAATCAATATCGAAGAAGGCCAGGAATGGAGGGAAGCTCTTTATGCTCTCCTGTCATCATGCCGTGACGGTAAGTCTTCAGATACCGTTGTTCTGGCAGTAAAAAGTCTTTCAGCATGTTCTCCTGACAAATACAATTGCCTTGACTCCAGAGATATTCCTTCCTTCCAGAGACTTTCGGAACTGGTAGAATTATTCATAACTATGATACCCTGGCAGAATCGTCTTAAGTTAAAAGGACTCTTTCAGGAACTGGCAGATATAATGAACAGTTCCGAACTATGGATTTACAGAGTAAAATTATTAGTGTCCTCTCTGCCATGGGATAACCCTTCCGAATGTGCCGGTACTGTTATAAAACTCGCAGAGGAAGTTAAAGAGACTTTTTTCTTAAATTATATTACAGAAACGATAAGATTATTTTTCCGGAAAGAAATTGTAATTCCGGAAATAGAAAATACATTGAAAATTATTAACATGTTGATGGTGTCAGAACATACACAGTTAATTGCCCTTACATTGCTTGACATTACAGGAGAACATTTCAAATGGCCTTCAGAATGTAAAGAAATACTCAGGAATATGAGAAAGAGCTCATCTCCTGTGGTAAGGGCCGAAGCGTTAAGGATATGGACTGTGAGAGACTGAAGTATGGGGAAAATTCCGGTAATTAGAAAGGAAACCCGGTATTTTTCAGAAAGGTTTTTACAAAGAACGACTTTCAGAATAATGATTTTTATGTTAATATATTTACTTACCCGAGCATAAGCATGCAACAAACGTATTGCTTCCCGTCACGCGTCACGCGTTACGCGTCACGAGAGCATATATGTATTATTTATGCTTACCTCAGTAACTGAATATAAAAAGAAAAAAATCAAAAAAGATAAAGGATGAAATATGAAAAACACAAGGGATTCAATTGAAAAACCAGAGAAAATATTAATAAGAGACATAAAAGGTTCTACGAAAAAAGTTTTACTCAGAGGTTATATTAACAGGATTGTTCAAACAGGAGGGCCTACAGTCTTTTTTATTTCAGACGGAACAGGAGAGTTTTCAATAAAAGGTTTCATAAAACCCGGTGAACGTGCCTATCCTGAAATAACAGAAGGAACAGGTGTTGAAGCCATTGTTGAAACGGGAGAATTCAGAGGAGAGATTGAAGGTGAAATCAGATCTATCAATAAATTAAATGAAGCCGACCTTCAGGAACTTCAGGAGGAAATCTGTAAGATTGAACTTGAGAGGGCCAGAGTAAATGAAATTCCCTTTCTGGTTGACAGTCCCGTATTACAGAAATTAAAATCCCGCTTTATGGAGGCGGCCCTTCACATAAGGCTTGCAGTTATCAGAAACAGGCCCGTTATCATAAGACATCACAATGACTGTGACGGTTATTCTTCAGGTTTTGCCCTTGAGAAAGCGATTGTGGCTTTAATCATCAAACAGCACAGTTCGGTGAAAGCGCCCTGGGAATATTTCCAGAGAGCACCCTGCCAGGCACCTTTTTATGAATTAGGAGATTCCATCAGAGATACTGCCGGTTCACTCCACAATGTGGCAAAATTTTCAAATAAAATGCCTCTTATTATAATTGCAGACAATGGTTCATGCGAAGCAGATTTAATGGGTATAAGGCAGGGTAAAATTCATGGCGCAGATTTCATCGTTATAGACCATCACGGGTTTGACAGAGACGTTATTTCCTCCGAAGTATTAACCCATATAAATCCATTCCTTGTCGGGGAAAGTGGTTCTAAAATCTCTGCAGGCATGCTCTGTGTGGAACTGGCCAGGTTCATCAACAATGATGTGGAGAATATCATGCAAATAGCTGCAATGAGCGGTTATTCCGACAGGATCGATCTGGAAAACAGGGAAGTAATGGAAAAATATCTGAAAATCGCAAATAAAGAAGGTTATTCAAAAGAATTGCTATCAGACATAAGCCTTGTTATAGAATATGTTTCCTCAAAGGTCAGATTCATGGAAGCGAGAGAATATATAGAAGTTCTCTTCGGAGAACCGAGAGAAAGACAGAAAGAACTGGTCTCACTGATGGCTCCCTATATTAAAGAGCTGGACAGAAAAGGTCTTGCCATAGGCAAATCAGAGGCAGTTCAGGAGAAAATCGGCAATATTACTCTTCAGACGATTGATATAGAGAAATCCTTCCCCGGATTTGGTTTTTTCCCGAAACCGGGAAGAGCGACAGGGCTTATTCATGATAGTTACCAGAAAGAGAAGGGAGTATCGGCACTGGTTACGGCAGGCATTATGAATACGGCGATTACCATAAGAGCCACAGATGCTGCGAAATTTTCTGTTTATGATTTAAAAAATTATCTGACAGAACTGTTACCCGATGCATTTGTAGAAGGTGGCGGCCATAAAAATGCAGGAACTTTATCTTTCATTCCCGGTAAGAAAGATGAAGTTGTCAGGTTGTTCAGGGAATTTTTCAGGAAGCAATAATATTCAATATTACTTTAGAATATTTCAGGACTGGCATAAATTTTGAAGAGAATCATTTCGGAAAGTAAAGTCAAAGGAGGTTTGTTAAAATGATTTTCCTTTCATTTTCATATTTGGTTGTGACTGATACGGTCATGCCTGTTAGAGTGAAAAGGGAAAAGGGAAAAAAACAGGATTTTATTGACGGTGGAAAATAATTGCGAAGTCAGGTGTGAATATATTTATGAAACAAAAACTTATAAAAGACTGTCATGTATTCAATCATTATGGCGTATGGTATGTCATTAATATTGAAGAAATGTCTGCAAATACCATAGACTATGAAACAGCCCTGTTAATTAAAAATACTGCTTCTGATGTGGTTCTCCAATCCCATATGTCAGAAAAACTGAAAAAATATGGATTGCTGTCAGAAGGAAGAGAAGAAACATTAAAAAAAGAAGAAAAACCGGTTTTCATTACCAATATATGTCTTTTCCTGACCCGGTCATGTAATCTCAAATGTATATACTGTTATGAAAAAGGCGGAGAATGCGGCACAGATGCCAGTATGGAAGAACATATTGCCTTTCAGGCTATAGACTGGCTGATTGAACAATCAGGAAAAATACAAAAGATATATGCAGGATTATTTGGAGGAGAACCGTTCCTGAGATTTCCTCTGATGAAATCTGTTGTAGAATATGCAAAAAAAAGAGCCTGTGAGGCAGGTAAGAAAATTGTCTTCTATGTTACCACTAACGGCACTCTTCTGGATGATGAAAAAATTGCTTTTATAAAAGAACACACCATAGATGTCATGGTCAGTTTTGACGGTACAAAAGAGTTACAGGACAGTCAGCGTCCCTTTGCAGACGGCAGAGGGTCATATGATTCCTCTGTGCCCGGTATAAAAAAGCTCCTTGAAGCACTGCCGGAAACGCCGGGCCATGCCGTAATCGTCGGTAACACTGATCCTGAAATCGTAAAAAATTCTATGAAGGAAATCGGTTTTAAGCATATATCAATTATGCCTGCCTCAAAATCTCTCTTTACGGAAGAATATAATAAAACAGAAAGCAGGAGAGACACGGAAGGGATTCTCAATGAACTGGAAAAGGAAGGGGAAACCTGGGTAAAGCTGGTTAAAAACAGGGATAGTGAAGGACTGAAAAGTCTCAAAGAAAGGAGCGAGTTATATCAGGTAATAGTTTTCCTGCTTCATAACAATAAAAGACACTATGCCTGCGGTGCCGGTCTCGGGTTTGTGGCTGTTTCATGTTCGGGAGACGTTTATCTGTGCCAGCGTTTTGTCGGAATGAAAGAATATAAACTGGGAAGTATTTTTGAAAAAGACGTGAGGAGGGAAGAATATCAAAAAAGCCCCGTAACGGAAAATAAATTATGCACTTCCTGTTTTGCCAGGTATTGCTGTGCCGGAGGGTGTAAACATGACAACGCTGCTTCCTGCGGGTCAGTATCAAGGCCGTCTGAGGATATGTGCAGACTCAGGCGCCGTGAGCTTGAACTTGCGGCATCTATAGTATGCAGGCTTACTTCTGACGACATAGTTTTCCTCACAGACAGGGAAATTTTTCCTCAAAAGCCATGCCTCCTGGATTTTTAGGGAAATAATAAAATAATCAATACAGCACAGCTGTATTGATTATTTACTTGTTGATTTTTAAAATAATGAATAAAAATATTTATTGGTCACTGGTACATGGCTGTACATCATAGGGGCGAAAGGTGGAACAGCTATCCATAGAACAACCCCATCCGCCGCTTAAACTGGCAAGAGCATCATCACTTAACTCTTTACTCAAGCTTTTTACTTCATCTGCAGTAAAATCAAAACCTTCTTTTTTTGCGAAGGTCATTCTTTCCTTTGGATCTTTACATCCGGCAACTTTTTTTGCAAAATCCGGATCTGTATTAATTTTTTCTACGAATGCCTTGGCCGATTCCATACTCATAAAAAAGCCTCCTTTTATTTTTTTTTCTTAAAAATTATATCAGAGATGGATAATATTTTCAATCCTCTCCTTTATTTGTTTGTTTTTCTTTCACTGAAAGTTAATTATAATATGAACATGTGAAAAAGTTATGAAATTGTTGTGAATATTATATGAAGGGATATTTTTTAGAACCGGAGAAAATGGGAATTCAGGAATTCTTTATGATAAAAACTGAAAATGGCAGTGAAAATTATAATTTTGCTGTTTCAATAAGTAAATTTTTTTTATGATATAATATACAGGATTAAGCCCGGAAAATACAGGTGATACAGGAGGAAATTTTATGTCAGAAAAAACTATACAATACAGTAATTCTGATGATGAATACGGAATGCCTCCTCTGGAAGTCGTAGTAAGTGATGGTGATGTATATACAGTCAATTTATTAATATCTCATGGCGCAAACGTTACTGACCTGAGCATAAGCATTTAATAAAGGTCTTCCTCCCGTCACGCGTTACGCGTTACGCGTCACGAGAGCATATATTTATTATTTATGCTCACCTCAGTAATGTCAGAGATGGTGACGGAAATACTCCTTTACATATTGCGTCGGAATATGGTTATACAAATATAGCCAGGCTGTTGATGTCCAGTAAATCAAAGATTAACATCAAAAATAACGATAACGAAACTTCTTTACATATTGCAGTGGAGAAGGGTCATAGAAATATAGTTAAATTATTGTTATCCCGGAGAGCCAATGTTAATGTGAGAGGTAACAATAAAAATACTCCTCTCCAGATTGCAGTGTTCACGCAGCATAGAAGCGAGAGAATATATAGAAGTTCTCTTCGGAGAACCTTGAGAAAGACAGAAAGAACTGTCTCACTTTTTATAATATAGATGTAGCTTCCGGTATAAAAAATCAGAATTATGGGAAAGAATTTTTTATAATAGAATAAACCCTTTTGTTTCAGAGAAATTTTTCTCTTTTTTCTTTTCCTGTAGTTCTTTTTCGAAATATAAAGTGCAAAAAACGGTACCGGCTTATTTACACTGTTACAGATAGCCCCCATTTGCTTTCTTTCTTCACATAATTTTCATAACTTCTTCACAACTTCATGGTATAATTATTTTATTTAATGGTCTATATTTTTGCACTTTTTAAATAAAGCCTTATTCCACCTTGCAGGGCATCTGTAAGGGATGCCCCCTGCGGGATAACGGTTTTTCGAAATTCTGCAAAAGTATAGTAATGATATAATTATTTTATTTATATTAAGGAGGTATTTATTATGAGCATGGAATCAGCAAAAGCATTTGTGGAAAGAATGAAGACTGATGAGGATTTCAGAAAGAAAGTAACTGAACTTAAAGATGGAGACGAACGGATGAGATACGTGAAAAAGGCAGGTTTTGATTTCACCAAAGAAGATATTGAGCTGGCCAGAGCAGAGCTTTCTGATGATGAGGTTGGAGATGTGGTTGGAGGGGTAAATGGCTGTAATCCTGACTGGTCTGGAGCCTGTGGATGGATGCTGTTTGATTTCATTTAGAAATAACCGGTAAGGTCAATGAACAGGATTTTTTATGTAAACCGGAGGAATTACTGTGGTGAGCATAAATAATACATATCTGCTCTCGTGACGCGTAACGCGTGACGCGTGACGGGAGCAAGACTGTTATTACATGCTTATGCTCAGGTCAATAAATAGTCAAACTTTTAGTTAAACTTCAATCGGATATATCGATAAAATAAGGATTCATATCTATTCGACTTCAGTTTCCGGTATAAAGGATTTTTAGAATTTATGATATAATTTCATTTCATAAAAAACGCAATCTATTTTGTTTAATATTAGCCGGTATATTCTTTTTATGTTATAATTATGATAGATTTATAAAGGGGTGGATAATCTTGAGAACTGGACTATCGCTGAGCAATAGTGAGATACTGGCTATAAAGGAATTGAAAAAAATATTATATTCCTCCTTTAATATTATAGATATGAAAATTTTTGGTTCAAAGTCCAGGGGAGAAGTTAATTTTGATTCCGATATAGATTTAATGATTGAAATCGACAGGTCTACTGCAGATATAATATTACAGATTTACGATATTACCTTTGATATTAACCTTGCATATGATACTTCTATATCTCCGGTTATATTCAGTAAACTTGAACTGGAAGAAGGGCCAATGTCAGAATCGCCACTTTACAAAGTAATTCAAAAAGAAGGAGTCCCAATTTGATTGATAAAGGCAAACAGATACAACTTTCCAGATATCGTATTGAACAGGCAGAAGAATGTATTGATGAAGCCCTTTATCTCTTTTCCGGCAATAAAAGCCCCCGTTCAATTATCAATCGTCTTTATTACGGTATGTTCTATACAGTTCTTGCCCTTTTGATATTTGAGCCTTATTCATCTTCAAAGCATAGAGGAATTCTGTCTTATTTCAATAAAGAGTTTATAAAAAAAGGAATATTCCCTGTAGAACTGGGCCGTGCTATAAATAAGGCTTTTGAATTGAGACAGATTGGCGATTATAGAGAATATGTCTCTCTCACATATGATGATGTGACTCCTTTTATTGATAAAGCAAAAGATTTTCTGGAAAAAATCAGGAAACATCTGGAAGAAAATGTTTTTAAAACTCCTTAATTTTTTATAAAAAATCTCTCCGCTGGCACCTTTTTTCGGTTTTATTCCTTTATAAGTGTCTGAACCGGGATGTGCGACACAAAAGCTATCTAAATGATTGTTATGTTTATTACCGCTCCAGATAAGTCAGTATCCATTTCTAAAACCTGTCCCTGACCGGACT
>CAYSLJ010000008.1:0-3736 GCA_964431735.1 uncultured Synergistia bacterium
TATCGTAGCAGTCTGCAATAAGAGTTTTTTTTGCAAGAGGATTATAGATTTTTCGAAAGAGCCTCACCCACCGGAAGGTATTTGATGACTTTTCGGATGGGCTCTAAGTACCGTAACAGGTAAATTGATATCCAAAAAAATATGGAACACGCTCCTGTCCCTGGCCGGGTTCTGGAGGAAAAGATATGCCGTATTAAAAGAGAGTTATAAATTATATAGATGCAAAATATTAACAGTCTGTAAAACCAGTTTGCCACGCAACAGGATCATATCTTTTCCGGAAGAGTCCGGTCAGGGACAGGTTTTAGAAATGTATACTGGCTTATCTGGAGCGGTACTAAGGAATTATCGTATGCCCTTTATAAAGTTTCTTAAAAGTATCTGCATCTGAACTGCTTCCTACAATACTTCCGTAATGCATGGGAATTACATATTCAGGTTTTATTATTTCTGCTGCTCTGACAGCCTCTTCTGCTGTCATTACATAGGTACCGCTTACAGGAAGGAGTGCTATATCTGCATGAATATCCTTCATTTCAGGTATAAAATCAGTATCACCTGCATGATAGATACTTTCACCACCTACAGTTACAATAAATCCAACTTTATCGGTAAATTTTTCATGAAATTTTTTACCAATATTATATGACGGAACTGCCTTTATATGAATGGACTCTATAGAAATCTCATCTCCAGGTTTGACCGTTTTTATATGTCCTGAAAGTTTTGACAGACAGCTATCAATTGTAATAATCACTGTGTTTTCTTTCTGTATTTTTGCCACATCTTCAGGGGAACAATGATCATAGTGTTCATGAGTAATAAGTATTATATCTGCTTTCTCAGTCTCTTTTATCTGAAAGGGATCGATATAAATTATTTTATCTCCTTCTATTTTAAAACCTGCATGACCGAGCCATTTTATCTTTTTTAACAGAGACATACTCTATAACCTCCATCTATAAAATTTAATTATATAGAATATAAATCTATACAATTATTTATCATAGTTTACTCTCTTATGCCATCTATAGATTTAACATCTATTGATGAAAGGTCAAATCCTTCCATGGTTTTCCCTGACATAATTTCCGAGGCCATAAATACTCTGTAAAGAGTACCATTACCTTTTCTATCTTTATCATCTATATTAATTCTTGCTATGTATTTTTTTTCTATCAAATGGTCAATTGCAATTTTTGCTGTTCTCGTACATTTGAGGCTTGTACTTTCTATTATTCCTCCATAACCTATCTGACAGTAATTTTTCCCTTCACCAAAACTCAAACGATAGAGTTTATTATAAATAACATCTTCATAAGGGTTAAGCTTAAGGGATAATACATCACTTACAGCTTTCTCTAAAAGGTAAGTTTGTTCTGCAGAGGGAGAAACGCTATCTTTCAAACGTAATACAAAATTTCCTGTTTTACTGGAAAAAGATTCAACCTTCTGTTTTGCTTTTACCTCAACAGGAATATCTTCCTTTGAAGGAAAGAAAACATCCATAACATCTGCAAGTCCTCTACCAAGTTTTTTCTTCTCACTCAAGTCCTATCACCTCTTTTGCAAGGGTCATATAATCTTCTGCACCCTGAGATTGAGGAGAATATTTTATTATAGGCAAACCATGACTTGTAGCTTCTCTGAGTTTAATATTCACACCTATAACACTTTTAAAGGTTCTTTCTCTAAAATAATTTTTTATTTCTTCAAGAACTTCTCTGGCCAGATTTGTTCTTTTATCATGCATGGTAGCAAGAGCGTAATATGAAATATGGTGATTTAATTTTTCTTCCAGCAATTTAAGAGTTTGAAGTAATTTACCCACACCATGGAGAGCAAAAAAACTTGTTTCTATAGTTATAAAAACCTCTTTACTTGCTTTAAGAGCATTAAATGTTAAAAGTCCAAGACTTGGGGGACAATCTATTATAATATAATCGTAAGTTCTATTCATTTTTTTTATGCTGGTAGAGAGTTCATTTTCTCTGCCTATTACACCGGCAAGTTCCAGTTCTGCAGCACTGAGTACTATATCAGATGGAGCAAGTTCGAAATTCTCAGAAATCTTTATTATGATATCCTCTAAAGCTACATGTCCTGTAAGAACATCATAAATAGTAGTTTCCAGTTTGGGTGTCTCTATGTTAAGACCTACAGAGGCATGAGCCTGCGGGTCCAAATCTATAAGTAACACCTTCTTACCTGATTCTGCAAGACAGGCAGATAGATTTATCGCTGTAGTTGTTTTGGCACAGCCGCCTTTCTGATTTGCAATAGAAATAATCCTCATAAATTCAGCTCTCTTTATATTTATTCATACGAGAATCGTGACTCGTAACGCAATAATGCGTGACAGGTGAATTATTCTCATCGTTCGTTGTGAACACACAGACATTTACATAATAAAAAACATCTTTATTTTATAATAATACAAATTCTATCTTCATCTAACCGGCTAACCGGACGTGTTTCTATAAAATCTTTATAATTTCTACGAAAATATTAAAAATCCTCTATTTCTCTCATAGAGGTCATGGATTCTATTTATATGTATTTCACAAACTGTTACTGGCCTGACCATAAGTATGTAATAAAAGTCTTTTCCAGTCACGCGTTACGAAAGTAAATATATATTTATGTTCACAACAGTGAATTACTATAGCCTCTTTCTTTTTTCAAATAAACGTGGTAAAATCTCTTTATAGTATTATCAAACATCCGGGGCATTTATCATAAAACAGTTGCTATGAAGAATGAATTTCCTGAAGAGTGAAGCAGGGAAAACACTCTTTAGTAAATAAAGCTGTTAAAATCTGTTACTATTCACTATGCGAACAGGAGATGTAAAAACCATGAAATTTAGCAAAACCTTATTCAATCCATTCGATTATATAAATCCGGAGAAAATTAAAAACAGGGTAAACACAATTAAAGATCGTCATCCTGAATGGGAAAAAGAAGATATATGCAAAGAACTTGTAGGACAGAAAACCCGATTATGTGGAACTACCGGAGCGATTTCAGCTCTTCCCTCTTCTCTGCCCGGTATAGGCACGTTTATGACACTGGCAGGAGGGACAGCAGTAGATATAACTACTATGGTATTTTTCCTCTCAGAACTTACTCTGGAAATAGCCACAGTTTATAACAGAGAACCTTCCACAGAAGCCACTACAAAAGAAGCTTTCTGGGTGCTTTCATCCTGTTTCGGTGTTGAAGCTGCCACAGTAGGTATATCAAAAATAGCAGTAATAAATGCTTCTAAAAAAGCTCTTTCAGTACTTATAAAAAAACTTCTCGGTGTAATAGGAGGCTGGCTTGCAAAGGGTATAATATTAAGAATGATACCGATTGTTGGCTCTATTGTTAATGCTTCCATAAATATGTCTGCCTGCAAACAGGTCGGGAAAGAAAGTGTACTCTGGTATAAAACCAATCCGGAACAGGACAGTATGTGGGATTCAGGGAAAGAAAAAAAAGAGGAATACTGGGAAGATGAAGAAAAACCTGAGAATTACCGGGATTTACCGGATGAAAATATCGTTCTGGAGCCGATGAATGAAGGAGAAATCAGGGAAGAAGAAAAAACTGAAAAAGAACCGGAAATAATACCGCCTGAAGAAATTGTTACAGAAGATATACATCACCTTGAAGACATTATAGAAATACCGGAAAAAGATGTAATAATTGAAGATATTCCGGAGGAAGAGGAAAAAGAGGAAATACCTGA
>CAYSLJ010000008.1:3836-24095 GCA_964431735.1 uncultured Synergistia bacterium
GACTGCTGAAGAAAAAGAGGAAATACCTGAGACTGCTGAAGAAAAAGAGGAAATACCTGAGACTGCTGAAGAAAAAGAGGAAATATCTGAGACTGCTGAAGAAAAAGAGGAAAACGACATATTTACAACAGATGAAGAAATCAATGAATATATAGGAAAAAAAGTAGAAGAAATAAAAAAAGATAAAGAAGAACGTCTGAAAACCTTTAAGAAGAAAAAAAAGAAATAAAATGAAAGCGTCAAATGTTTTGTGTAAATTCACCATGAAATAAAGCCTCCATAGAGGTTTGCACAAAATTTATAACACAGTCAAAAAAATAGCTGTCAATTATGACCAATTAAAATATTTATGAATCTCTTAAAATTATCTATAAGTGGAATACTCTGTATAAGTTTTATTCTTATAGCTCTTTATGTGGCAAGTGCAGAGGTTTTATATTACTGGAAGAACAGACAGAACACAAAGGAACATTTAACATCCCTGAAAAAAGTAAGGCTTCGTTTTTTTACCTGTATTTTACTGGCAGGTATAATGGTAATGATCTTTACAGGTATTAATTTCATAACATTCAAGTCACCTCAGGGATTTTTGACTTTCTGGGGTTTATGTCTTCTGCTAGTATTTTTTCTTTTTCTACTGCCTGTAATAGATATGTTAGAAACAGGCCGTATGTATATTGAAAGAAAAAAATCCATTATTAAAGATATAGAAACAGGGAAAGAGGAAAACCCGTATAAAAAGAAAAAACATTATTTAAATTAAAAACATCACTTCTTCATCAAGGGTTGTAAAAAATAACCATATCATATTTATAATAGTGACGCAGAGTTACGTTCTTGCAGTTCCTTATATCAAAGGTAATTTTATTGTAAAACATGTTCCTTTATTTTCATCGCTCTTTACTTTTACAGATCCTCTGTGGTATTTTACTATTTTTGCTGCAAGGGTAAGGCCCAGTCCTGTACCGCTGTCTTCTGGACTGCACGAAACTTTATAAAATTTATTAAATATTAAAGGAATTTCTTCAGATGGTATACCTCTGCCGTTATCTTTAATTTCTATTATAAATTTCGTGGCAGTAAATCTAATAGTTATTTCTATCTTTCCATTGCATGATAAAATTTTGAAGGAATCTTTAAGAATTTCTTCCAGTGCTACTGACATTTTATCGGGATCTAACATTACAGAAGGTACTGGTTCCGAGAAATTAAATTGTAACGATATGGATTTTTCCTCTGACTGAGATTGGAATTTTTTCAAAACCTCTTTTATAAACCGTACCGGCTCAAGGTGAATCTTCTTTATAAAAATCTTTTTTCTGTCAAGTTTTGATATGTAACTTAACTTATCAATCATACTGGAAAGTCTGCAACTTTCCCTATATATTATCCTGATAAAATCCTTTTTACTCTCTTCATCCATGTCTTCATCTTCAATAATAACCTGACTGAAACCTTTAATAAGGGTAACAGGGGTTCTCAACTCATGAGTAACATGGGAGATAAATCCTTCGTCAAAAGTTTCTTTTTTATTCATTTTTTTAAAAACACATAACCTTTTTCCCAAAATATATATCTATACTTTTGCACTTTTTCATAATTTCCTTGTTTGCACTGACTTTATAGTTAAATAAGTTCCGGGTTCTGGGTCTTAATCTTCCTGACCCAACACCTGACACCTGAAAATTAAATAGATTATTTTTTTACAATTTTTAAAATCTGCAAAAATATAGTATATCAATTATTTATCTATAAAATTTCTGACTGTGTCCAGAAATACTTTTCTGTCAAAAGGTTTCTCAATATAAGCCGATGCTCCTGCATCTATAATTTTCTCTATTTCCTTTGTATATCCCCTTGCTGTTGTAACTATAACAGGAATATCCATCATGGTAATAGATTTAAATTCTTCAAGAAATTTAAAGCCATTCATAACGGGCATCATTAAATCCAGTACTATGAGAGAAGGATTGAAGTCTTTAACAAGTTTCAGGCCATCCTGTCCGTTCTTTGCAGTCATAACTTCATATTTTTCCTTTTTCAGAACATAGGTCATAAGTTTTATTATATTCAAGTCATCATCTATGACCAGTATTTTTTTACCTTCCAAATATTTTTCTCCTAATCTCCCTTGTGATATTGAAAGATATTTTGTGTAAATCTACCATAAAATACTGAATTAACAGAGATTTTATATAAAATGATGAAGTCTTATGCTTCACTGTCTGTTATTTTCATATTTGTTTGTGACCGTTCCGGTCATTTCTGTTAGACAAAATTTATAAAATACTCAAAAATTTTTCTGTGAATAATATTGAAATATTCTATCTTTTAAACTCTGAAGTCCATCACCTGACAGAGCAGATATAAAAACATTGTTCTCATATCGTGCTTTTAAATTTTCTATAAGACCCTGTTCAAGAATTATGTCTGTCTTATTAAAGACATAAAGAAGGGGTTTATGTTCAATTGCCAGTTCCTTCAGTGTATCACTTACTGACAACATATGGGCCTCAAAATTTTTATGTCCTGTATCTATAACATGAAGGAGCATATCTGCTTCTTTCAGCTCTTCCAGTGTAGATTTGAATGATGCTACCAGATGAGACGGTAATTTTTTTATAAACCCCACAGTATCACTCAGAAGAACTGTTATATCATCCTTTAAATAAAGCCTTCTTATAGTGGTATCAAGTGTAGCAAATAATCTGTTTTCACAGAGTACATCTGCTCCTGTAAGTTTGTTTAAAATAGTAGATTTACCGGCATTGGTATAGCCTATAAGGGAAACATTGAAAAAACCTGCTCTTCCTTTTCTTCTGGTATATCTACTCTTTTCTATATCCTCTAAAGCTTTCTTTAAATTTGATATCCTTTTTTTAATCAATCTCTTATCTTCTTCAAGCTGTGTTTCACCGGGCCCCCTCATGCCTATACCGCCTTCTATCTTGGAAAAATGAGTCCACATCCTTTTTAACCTGGGGAGAGTATATTCCATCTGTGCCAGTTCAACCTGTATTTTTGCCTCTCTTGTTCTGGCACGAAAAGCGAATATATCCAGAATAAGCTCTGTTCTGTCTATAACCCTTATCTGTGCATCTTCCTCCAGATTTCTCACCTGACGGGATCGAAGGTCATCATCAAAAATAAGAAGGTTGGCATTCTTTTGAAGAGCAAGTTCTTTTAATTCAGAAACCTTGCCTTTACCTATATAAAAGGCAGGGTTCAATGATTTTCTTGTCTGTATTACCCTGTCTATAACTATTGCTCCTGCCGTATCAGCAAGAAAAGCCAGTTCTTCTATGGATTCCTCTGCTTCTTCTGCCGACAGTGACGGCAATCTTACTCCTACAAGAATGGCTCTTTCTTTTTCTTTTTTTACTTCACCTTTCTTTTTTAAAGAAAAGGCATCCTGATTTATAGGCAATAAATCACCCCTAATTCAAAAATTTTATCAAACAGATTTATATGAGAATCGTAAAGTGTGACGCATAATGCATAACGGGAAGAACAAATTCTCATATTTCCCTGTGACCGAACCGGTCATGGTTGTTACACCGGTAATTCGAAATACATACGAATAAATTCCTGTTCATACCTGCTGTGTTCAGGGTCGACTCATGGTAAATGGCTGCAGAATTTCTATTTAATAAATTCAGAATATATCTATCTGTATGAGATAACATACCGGGCCATAGTCCATGCAGGCCATTTCAAAGTCCCGGTTGACCTTTTCCAATAATGCCTGCCATCAAATATACAGAAGTATAAGATATGACAAAAAGCCCTACAACTATAATTATTATATAAATCAACGGTCTCAGGCTGGTTTTACCTTTACTCTTTTTCTTTTTTTTCTTATCCATAATAGCCTCCTGAAAAATTATAAAAACTCCAGACAATACCTATTTATTCACAGGCCTACCGTTTAATTTTACAAAAAATATAGAAAAAGTCAATACTATCAGCCAGTCTTACAGAATGAGAACACACTCCTTTTTGCCGGCACATTAAAGGCAATCAAACAGGCCTGCAGACAGTATACTGAACCATACAGGAGAAAAACCTTATAATATAAGGGTTTAATCTATTTCATAAAAAAACGGCAGACTACAATAATTCTACAATATATTATCGAAAAAAACCTTATATCATAAGCTTCTATAAAGTCTTTATAAAAAAGTTTTTCTCTTAAAGGAAAATAACTTTTTGAGAAGAATTTATTAATTATGAGTTTGAAAATTACCCCTTACAAAAAATCTTTACTGACATGTGAAGTTTTATTTTTTTTATAGATAAATTATTTAAATTTTTATCTTCAGATAAAATTTCATCTAAATTTATACATTAAAAATGAAAATTTCTATACTCTTAAATTCAAGGAGGAACCTTAACTGATGCCTAAAAGCCTGGAGACAAATTTAAATTTATCACAGAATGCCATAACAGTTTTAGAGAGAAGATACTTAAAGAAAGATAATGAAGGTAATGTCATAGAAACACCTGAAGATATGTTCAGAAGAGTGGCAAAAAATATTGCCCGGGCTGATAAACTTTATGACAGTAATGTAAATCTGAAAGATACAGAAGAAAAATTTTATACCATGATGGCAGAACTGGATTTTCTTCCTAATTCTCCTACTCTCATGAATGCAGGAAGAGAACTCCAGCAACTTTCGGCATGTTTTGTTCTCCCTGTGGAAGATTCTATAGAAAGTATTTTTGAAACGATAAAAAATACGGCACTTATCCATCAGAGCGGGGGGGGAACAGGGTTTTCCTTTTCCCGAATAAGGCCTAAAAATGATATAGTTATGTCCACAAAAGGTGTGGCAAGCGGTCCCATATCCTTTATGAAGGTTTTTAATACCACTACTGAAACTATAAAGCAGGGGGGAACCAGGCGTGGTGCGAACATGGGCATTCTCAGAATAGACCACCCGGAAATAATGGAATTTATTACATGTAAAAAAGAAGAAGGCTCAATGAATAATTTCAACATTTCCGTCGCAATTACAGATAAATTCATGGAAGCCCTTGATAAAGATGAAGAATATGATCTCATAAATCCAAGGACAGGTAAATCGGTAAAGAAACTGAAAGCAAAAGAAGTATTCGAAAAAATTGTAGAACTTGCGTGGAATAACGGTGAACCGGGTATAGTATTTATAGACAGGATAAATAAAGCAAACCCGACACCTCTTATAGGTGATATTGAAAGTACCAATCCATGCGGTGAACAGCCGCTTTTGCCATATGAGTCTTGTAATTTAGGTTCTGTCAATTTAGCCCAAATAGTCATAAAAGATCACACAGGGAAAGCAAAAATAAATTACAAAAAATTGAGGGATTTAGTCCACAAGGGGGTACATTTCCTGGATAATGTTATAGACATGAACAAATATCCTCTTAAAACAATAGAAGAAATGTCAAAAGGAAACAGAAAAATCGGCCTCGGGGTTATGGGATTTTCAGATATGCTCATACAGCTTGGTATTCCTTATAATTCGGAAAAAGGGCTTCAAACGGGAGAAGAGGTCATGCGTTTTATTGCTATTGAAGCAGAAGAAGCCTCGGCAAACCTTGCCGGGACGCGCGGCACTTTCCCCAATTTCCTTGGAAGTATCTATGACAGACCTGGAGGAACTAAAATAAGAAATGCTACAGTAACCACCATAGCTCCTACAGGTTCCATAAGTATTATAGCAAATTGTTCGAGCGGTGTTGAACCTCTCTTTGCCCTCTGTTATACGAGAAATATTCTGGATAATGACAAACTTGTAGAAGTAAATTCAATCTTTAAAGATGTTGCGGAAACAAGGGGGTTTTATTCTCCGGAACTTATGAGGACAATAGCGGAACATGGTTCTATTCAGGATATAACAGATATACCGGAAGATGTGAGGAGGACTTTTGTCATATCCCATGATATAACCCCGGAGTGGCATGTGAAAATGCAGGCTGCTTTTCAAAAATATACGCAGAATGCCGTTTCCAAAACGATTAATTTTTCCAATCATGCCACAGAGGAAGATGTAAAAGAAGCCTATCTGCTTGCCTATGAAAGTGGCTGCAAAGGACTGACAGTTTACCGTGACGGAAGCAGAAACGTTCAGGTTTTAAGTATGAAAATAAAACCTAAAGAAGATGCTAAAAGAACAGAAAAAGGAGAAAAATCTATGCAAACTTTAGCTACAAAAGAAGAAGTGGGAAGCTATAAACTTCAACCGAGACCCAGGCCTATGCTCACAAAAGGAGCAACGATAAAAATGCCTACAGGGTGCGGCCATCTTTATATTACAATAAACGAAGATCAGACAGGTCTATGTGAGGTTTTCACCAGAATGGGAAAATCAGGAGGTTGTGCTGCAAGTCAGGCTGAAGTAACAGGAAGGCTCATTTCTCTTGCACTGAGAGCAGGAGTTGAGACAAAATCAATTGTAAAACAATTACGAGGCATAAGATGCCCTTCTCCCTGCTGGGATAAAGGCAATATGACTCTATCCTGTGCAGATGCCATAGGAAAAGCCATAGAATATTATGTGGAAATGAATGGTTCTGCATCTCTCGATAAATCTGAAGTAGCATCTTTTAATCTTACAGGAATCTGTCCTGAATGTCCTGAATGCGGAAGTATGCTGGAATTCAGCGAAGGATGTGTTGTCTGCAGAGGCTGCGGATTTTCACAATGCGGGTAAAAATAGTGAATAGTGAGTGGTGAGTGGTGAGTGGATAAATGTTCTATTCATCATTCACTATATGTAATTTATAAAAATGAATAAAAAACACCTTGTTATATGTTTGCTTATTTTCATTATAAGCTTTTTTTTGTATTCTCTTACGTCAGGTACGAGTGTTTCCTTCGGAGACAGTGGAGAATTTATATGTGGTGCGTATAACTTTTCTCAACTTCACCCTCCCGGTTATCCTCTTTATTCTATTCTGGGTAAGATATTTACACTTTTTCCCGCAGGAGAAATAGCATGGAGGGTAAATATGATGTCTGTCTTTTTTGCATCTCTTACACTGGTATTTTTATATATTATAACCTTTCATGTCACAGAAGATTTATTTTCATCTCTCATGTCAGTTATAATATTTATGTTCTCTCTTACCTTCTGGACTTATTCTCATTTTGCCAAAGGTTACACACTTAATCTTTTTCTGCTATCAGTACTTATATTTTGTGCCTGGAAATATAAAGATAATAGTAAGTATCTGTATGTATGGGGAATTACATTCGGTCTGAGTCTGACCTATCATTATCAGAGTATGATAATACTTATCCCTGCTTTTTTCTATATGTTCTTCATAACAAAAAAACCTTCCATAAAGGAAGTTTTTATTACGTTATTACTTATTATAACAGGGCTTACTCCTTATCTATTTCTCCCTCTGAGAGCAATACATACACCGGACCAGTATCACTGGGGAAATCCGACAACAATATCAGGTTTTATAGAAATGGTTACAGGGAAAATCTACGGATGGCATAATGCAACTGAAAGAACAGGTATTACTCATACGGTTAAACACCTGAAACTCTACGGAACATTTATGATAAAAGAATTCAACTGTTTCGGTATATTACTCGGTCTGTCAGGCTGTATATTTCTTGCAAAAAAACATGTTAAAATATTTATTTTTACCCTTATTATTTATATTACCAATGTATTTTTAATATCCTATTTAATATCAACAGAAATAGAGCTATTTCTGGAAGCCATACTGCCCGGATTTTTCCTGCCGTCTCATTTAATATTTGCCCTGTGGGCAGGCTATTCTGTATTTGAAATATCAAAAAAAATAAAAATGAAACCATTTATGTACTTGCTACTGCTCGTCCCTGTCCTATCTTTAATATTTAATTATACCCTGTGTGATCAGAGTAATAATTATATAGCCAGTGATTTTGCGAAGAATTGCCTTCTTACGCCGGAAAACAATTCCATACTTATAACAGCAGGTGATAACGATACATTTCCTCTGTGGTATTTCCAGCAGGTAGAACACATGAGACAGGATATTAAAATACTATCTATAGGACTCATTGGTGAGCCATATTATCATAAATATTTAAAGGATATAATGAATTTAAAGCTGGATGATACAGCGTTTTCTGACAAAGCAGAGTTTCTGGTACGTTTTATACAGAAGAACAGGGACCGTAAAATATACCTGACCTATCACGGTGCAGTAAAGCTACCGCCATCAGTAATTCTGGCTCCGAGAGGTATTTTATATGAAGTATTATCTCCAGATAAAATAAATGATCTTAATATATGCAGTTCTTTATTTGAAAAGACATATCTTTTACGGGGAATTACAGATAAAGGTGTCTATAAAGATTTACTCACATCAACCATGATGGGCCCCTATGCTATGGGTTTATATGAACTGGGAGTATTATATATGGATGGAAATATGCCTGATAAGGCAGAAAAAACCTTTAAAACAGTAAGAAACATAGATTACAGTGAGAGACATGATATAAAAGAAGAATTTGATAAAGCCCTTGATCTTCAGGAGGCACACATTGCTCTGATAAAAGAAAAATATGATAAAGCCCTTCACTTACTTGAAGGGGAAGAAGAATTTCTGAAAAACAATCCTGCCTTCTATCTGGTAAGGGCCGGTGCATACAGAGGTAAGAAAGACTATAACAAAGCCTTTCAGGATATAAATTATGCTTTAACGTTAGACCCAAAATCAGCAAAAGCCTATCTGGAATTAGGTAAACTGCATTATGAGCAGAATAATATAAAAGAAGCTATTTATAAAATCGCCATAGCATTACAGCTGGATCCTGCACTTCCTACCGGTCATTACTGGCTTGGTCAGGTCTATGCAAAATGTAATCTTAAAGAAAAAGCTATAGAAGAATACGGAAAAGAACTCAATCTGAACAACACATATGCGCCGGCTACGGAAGGCATAAAAGAGATATTAAAAACACTGTGAATACTTACAGCTTACAAAGCACCGGTTCTCTGCTTTTCCAAAAAATCTTGAATAAATAAGTTAATAATAAATTTGTAACGAAATAATCTTCCCCATCTTGCTTTATCAATCAATAATTTTAATCCGTCAGGAGAAATTATTCGTTTTAATTTATCACAACCTTTAATAGTAACCCTTTTTTTCATTCCGTCAGGAGCTTTTTCACAAAATCTTCCTCCATGCTCTATCCCTATAGCTCTGCGAATATCTGCCGACATAAACCACAACTTATTATTATATTTTACCACTCTGATAGCCTGTCCAAGAAGATGTAAATCAGCAACAACACAGGCTATATCGCTATCATTAGAATATTCTATTTTTGAATCCCTCCCATTGTCTATAATATAGTTAAATATCTATGGAAAGGTGCCATTTAAGATTATGTTTTTGAGCTTCCAGTAACATATCTTCAAAATTCTTTAAATCTTCTAACAGGCTTTCTTTACGTATAAAACTATCAGGATTCATTTCTATATAATCCAGAATGGCTCTCACTGTTTGCAGTCCTTCATCAGGAGAAAACCATTCTGTTCCAGATATTTCCATAGAGTCACAGTATTCATCAAAAAACTCTTCTACTTCATCAGGAGAAGTACTGAAAAAACTCATTAAATCCTTCACGCCCTGAAGATGGGAAATTTCTTTTAATTTTTCTTCTTCCTTTGCCAGTGCTTTCCCATCGATAAATGTCTTTTTACCGGGAATATCTTTTTCCAGAACTATATAATAAGCAACTCCCATAAATACTCCTTCTAAAGATCCTTAACACATCTGAAGCCTACCTGGTTCTGTCCCTTATCGGGAGCAAATTTAATACGACTATAACACCGTGTATATCCTTCATAATGATACCAAGAACCGCCTCTGATAGTTTTAACATTCCCTTTATCATATGGTCCCTGATAAGGATAAGGCTGATACCAGTCAGCTATCCATTCCGCTACATTCCCTGCCATATCCATAACACCATAGGGGCTCATACCTTTTTCTACAGAACCAACCGGAACAGGTCCTTTCCCTTCACCCATATTTACCATAAGAGACAGAAGATTTTTATCATTTGTAGTAGTATTTACACATTTATTTTTATCCCATTCATTACCCCATGGCCAGAGTCTGCCATCAGGTCCTCTTGCCGCTTTTTCCCATTCAACTTCTGTAGGAAGACGTTTACCGGCCCATTCCGCATAACTCCTTGCATCATTCCAGGTAACATTCACAACAGGATAATTTTCATAACCTTTTTTGAAGTACATATCCCAGGCGCCCTGGCTCTTATAACCTGTAGATTTTATAAAAGCAGCATATTCTGCCATAGTAACTTCACATCTGTCTATATAATAGGCTCCAAGTTCCATCTTTGTAGAAGGGCCATCTGATGAATTTTGCTCATCATTTCCCATTATAAATTCACCGGCCGGTATGTAAACCATACCATTATAAGGGACTCGCTTAAATTTTGGTTCAAGAAGATTATCCCCCTGATTTATAGTTACCTGCTCTTCCCACATAAGATCATCTATAGTAACTGTCATAAGATAATTACCTGGAACCAGACTGGTAAGTTTTAAAGGAGTTCTTCCTATTAAAGCACCTTCAAGATAAACCCTGGCCCTGGAAGGATCTGTTTTTATCTCCACAGTAGTTCCTGATAGAGCAACAGGTTTTTCTGTAGGAGGAACAGGTGTTGCAGTAGATTCTACAGGTTTCGGTGTATCAGTAGGTGTCGGTATTGCAGGAACAGGTGTATCAGTAGGTGTCGGTATGACAGGAACAGGTGTATCAGTAGGTGTCGGTATGACAGGAACAGGTGTATCAGTAGGTGTCGGTATGACAGGAACAGGTGTATCGGTAGGTGTCGGTATTACAGGAACAGGTGTATCGGTAGGTGTCGGTATTACAGGTATAATAGCAGGTGTCACTGATTTTGGTGTACTGGTAGCTACAGAAGCAGATATATTAGTAAATATTACAGTATAACCGGCCTGAACATTTGAAGTTTTCCTGGTTATTCTGGCTTTTGAAGTACTGTCACCAACATCGGTTATTTTTATTTTAGCTATATCAAGTACTACAGGTTGACCGTTGGCTGTTATAGTAAGTCTGATAAGTCCCTCTGTACCCCTGGTCAATCCATCGTTAGCTCCAAGATTTATTTCTACTACCTCTCCGCTAACCTTCACCACTTTCCCTTCCAGATTATTTGCAAAGGCTATAAAGAACATATTATAGCCAAGAGGAACAAATGAAAAAATAAAAATTACTAAAAAAATAAAGGTAAAAGTCCATCTTTTTCTAGACACGTTATTCACTCCTTGTTTATAGCTTTCAGCAATCAGCTTTCAGCAATTTTATAAAAATCGTTACCCGTGACGCGTTAGCGTCAAGATTATAACCAGTGGAATAATTACCGTTCAAAACACTATGTATCACTCCAAATAAGTTTGTAATCATTTTACCTGTTACGGTACTAATGTCATCTAAAAATTATCATAACTGTTCGAACTGTAATTAATCGGTTTTGGTTTTAAATAACTCTTATCAGTAGCTCTCATGGTCAAATAACCACTGAGTAAAGCTGAAACAACTCTGACAGAACTGAAACGATCTCTCGGTGCTTTGGCAAGCATTTTTAAAACAATTTTCTCTATTTCTTCCGGAATGGAAGGAACTATTTTTCTTGGCGGTATTGGCTCTTCTTCTTTATGTTTTTTCATAATTATCAATGGATTACTTCCGGAAAAAGGAACATTACCTGTTATAAGCTCATAAAAGACAACACCCAGAGAATAAATATCAGATCTCTCATCTCCCCCGTCTTTAGATAATAATTCACATGGCATATAATGAGGGGAACCGGCAAAAAATCCTCCCTTGGTTGGTCCTATCTGATCTACAGATTTAACCGTAACATATTCCATAATCTTCACATTACTTTCGGGGGTTACCATAAGGTTTTCAGGTTTTATATCACTGTGTATAATTCTTCTGGAATGCAAATAATTTAAGCCTTCACAGACTTTGATTACAAAATTTATTGCCCACACAACATCCATATTACTTATTCCCGAAAGTCTTAATAATTCCCTTAATGTCATAGCATCGACAAATTCCATAATCATATAAATAGAATCTTCATTGCTGAGGGCATCATAGACCTTTACTATATTTGGATGGTTTAATTCTTTATATTTATCGGTTTCCTGAAAAAATCTATTTATAAAACCTTCATCATTAAGTAAATGTTCATAAGGTATTTTAATGGCAAATATTTCACCTGTGTCAGTATATGTTGCCTTATAAACCTTTGCCATGGAACCTGAACCAATTTTCTCGGTCACTGTATAATTTCCAAGTAACATATTAGCTTTTGTAGGTACCTGCCTTCTGGTAGAGAGATAAACTCTTTTAAGTATTTCATCCATATCCATATCAGATAAGGCCTGTCCTTGAGATAACCCTGACTGATGAATTAAATTATCCGGTTCTGTTTTATAAATCTGTCTTTCATTTGTACCGGTCCTCTGAACGACTTCAAGTTCATTGGTTGAACGGGTAAAATTTTCAGCACCAATTGGTTTAAATGCTCTTCTCGATACATTGCTGCCATCTTCGCCGGAATCTCCCTGTCTGGCTGCAAGGGTATCCAGTCTTTCTTTCGGAAGCTTGTTTGTCAGCACACTTTCTATTTCATTAGTCTCTCTTCTTGGCTTTAAAAATCCTTTGGAAAATTCCTTCCTTTTTTCAAGCACCATCTGAGGGTTAAACTCAATCCTCTGTTCCTGTAGACTCAGTTCCCTGGAATGACGGGTTTCCTCCTGAGGTGAAGTAATTACCGGTTTTTTCACATCAAGTCTCGGCCTCTCAGAATATGTTTCCCCTCCGCTTAATACAGGTTTTCTCACATCAAGCCTGGGCCGTTCCGCATATTCATCAACAGCTTTTCTCATATCATAACCCGGTCGTTCTTCATATTCATCGACAGCTTTTCTTTTAGCCTGCCCCGGCCGTTCTTCATATTCGCCGACAGGTTTTCTCACGTCAAGCCTGGGCCGTTCCGCATATTCATCGACAGCTTTTCTTTTAACCTGCCCCGGCCGTTCTTCATATTCACCGACAGGTTTTCTCACGTCAAGCCCGGGCCGTTCCGCATATTCATCGACAGCTTTTCTTTTAACCTGCCCCGGCCGTTCTTCATATTCACCGACAGGTTTTCTCACGTCAAGCCCGGGCCGTTCCGCATATTCATCGACAGCTTTTCTCTTAGCCTGACCCGGCCGTTCTTCATATTCATCGACAAGTTTTCTCACATCAAACCCGGGCCGTTCCGCATATTCATCGACAGCTTTTCTCTTAGCCTGACCCGGCCGTTCTTCATATTCATCGACAGGTTTTCTCACATCAAACCCGGGCCGTTCCGCATATCCATCGACAGCTTTTCTCTTAGCCTGACTCGGCCGTTCTTCATATTCATCGACAGGTTTTCTCACATCAAACCCGGGCCG
Source organism: uncultured Synergistia bacterium (assembly GCA_964431735.1). Lineage (GTDB taxonomy): Bacteria > Vulcanimicrobiota > SpSt-956 > SpSt-956 > JAKJGF01 > CALARM01. The sequence continues at coordinate 17,345 of CAYSLJ010000008.1, forward strand.
TTCCGCATATCCATCGACAGCTTTTCTCTTAGCCTGACTCGGCCGTTCTTCATATTCATCGACAGGTTTTCTCACGTCAAGCCTGGGCCGTTCCGCATATTCATCGACAGCTTTTCTCACATCTGAGCCAGTATGGTTTCCATAATTATCTCCCATAACACTATTTGAGGGGACAGGAAACCCGACATGCTCTTCTTCTGTATCCTCAAAATAATCTTCTTCATCTCTTTCATAAAGCTGCTCCATTTCATATGTCCTGTAGGTATCTTTTCTTTGAGAAGGTTTTTTATATTCCTTCAGAGAACCATGACTGTATGGTCTATGTTCCTCTTCTTCTGTTCCTTCAGCATCATCATAAGATTCGTCATCGACTTCATCTTCAAACTCTTCTTCAATAAAATGTTCCTGCGGTTTTAATAATTCATCGAAAGAAAATTCGCGTACTGTAGTTACGTTCGGAATTTGTTCCTGTCGAGATTTTTCCGGAAAAAATTTCCCGTCAATTTGCTTATTTAGAAGCTCCGGTTCACTTTTCTGTAAAGGCTTTCCTTTTTTACGTTTATGCTGAAGCTTTATTAACACTATTATTGTTCCGACAAAAAATATAATTGCAACAAGAAGAATTATTAACAAAATAGAGGATTGACCGGCAAATGGAGGGGCAGGAGTTTCCTCTGCACTCACAGTAGGAGTTTCTTCAACAGGTGAAGGCTCCTCTGTAGGGGTAGGCTTGATATATTCAGTTAAAGTAATATCCAGTGAAACATTTTCACCTGCACTGACTTTTATCTTACTGCTGTATGTATTATATCCTTCCTGTTTAACGTCCAGAACATGTGTGCCAGTAGAAATTTTTTTTATCACACATGGGATAGAACCTTTTTCCTTACCATTCAAAAATACAGTGGCTCCTTCGGGATTACCCTTAATAGAGATAGAACCCGGCAAAGGTTTCAGTTCTATAGACAATTGCTTTGTTTTTTCTTCTTCTATTATAACCTGCTGTTTAAAAATTATATAATTCTTTTTCTGTAATTTTACTGTATATTTTCCGGGGTTATGTTCTTTATTATAAGGTGTTTTTCCGGATTTATTTTCATTTATATATACAATAGCACCGTCAGGAGAAGATTTTATAACAAGTTTTCCCGCTTTCTGACTCTTAATCAGTTCAGCATGTACATAGGCATTTCCTCCGCCCTCAACCCAGACACTTTGAGAAGAAGACTCGTATCCTTCAAGATAAAAAGTCACACTGTGAGAACCCCTTGAAAGAGTTACACCTGTAGGAGCAGTTCCGCGATATGAACCGTCAACTGACACAGATGCTCCTGCCGGAGAAGAACTTATATGGACATAACCTTCAGCTTTCTCTGGAGGTTTATAAGGAGCCTCTGTAGGTTTTTTCGTCGGTCTTGTAGGTTCAGGTAGAGCAGTCAGATATATAGTGCCGTAAGCATCCAGGCCTTTTTCAAGAACAACAGTTGTATAACCTGTTTCATAACCGCTCATAGAGGCACTGAATGAATAGGTACCGGGAGGATAACCGCTCAGAGTAGCAGAGGAGTTTCCCACATAAGTTCCTGCAAAATATATATCAGCACCGGAAGGACTTGTAGTCACGACAATGACTCCTTCCGCCGAAACCCTCTGGGAGAGGGAAAATAGAAGAAGACTGATAAACAGACACATCTTTGAATACACAAATAAATATTTCATAATAATAATTAATCTCGCGAATTAAAATCTATACGGGGAATATTATATACTGTTTCAGTATATCCCTTGGTCATAAGTGATTGGACTGCATCAAAAGGTTTAATTTTACCGGTAAGTACTCTGTAAACTTCTCTTGTTATAGGCATATCTATATTATGTTCATGACTTAATTCATAGGCAAATTTTGCAGTATTCACACCTTCAACTACTGCGTTCATAGTCATTAAAATTTCATCGAGTTTTCTTCCTTTCGCCAGTTCCATTCCTAACGTTTTATTTCTACTCAGAGAACTGGTGCAGGTTGTAAAGAGATCGCCTATTCCTGCAGGGGACAAAAATGTTTCAAATCTGGCTCCCAGTTTAACACCGAGAGAATATATCTCGGTAAAACCTCCTGTAAGTAAAGCGGCAAACGTATTGGAACCAAAACCAAGATTATCGGCTATACCTGCAGCTATAGCAAATACATTTTTTAATGCACCTGCTATTTCCACACCTTTTAGATCAGAGCTCTGAAAAACTCTGAAATAATTAGTCTGAAATATCTGCTTTATCTTTCTGCTAACACGGGGATTTCCGGAAGCAGCGACTGTAACGGCAGGAAGCTCCCTGGCTATTTCTTTTGCAAGATTAGGACCGGATATGACACCTATATTTTCTATACAGTCAGAAGGCAGCTCTTCTCTGAGAACCTGAGACATAGTACATAGAGTACATTCATCAAAACCTTTAGCAACACTGACAAATATTTTATTCTTATCAGAAAAAGGACTTAATTCTCTTACAATATCTCTGAAAAATGGAGAAGGAACAGCGACGACAATCATTCTGGATCCTTTCATAACTTCTTCTAAATCAGATGATATACAGGAAATAGTAGAAGGAATTGTAATGCCGGGAAGATATTTCCGGTTTTCTCTGTAACTTCGTAACTCATCTCTGAAGGTCTCTGTTCTGGTCCAGATTTTTACCGGTAAACCTTTACGGGCAAGAAGAACTGCCAGAGTTATTCCCCAGGCACCGGCTCCTATAATAGAAATTGAATATTGGCTGCTCATAACCATACCCCGTTTATAAAAAAATTATATATAGTAATTTTCTATATAAAATACTTTTTTCCTTCGTTTCATCTTAATTATAGCGTAACTATCGAAATATATCAATTATAGTTTACGATTGCGTTTAAAAATAACATGTAATTTTATATACAATGGAAAAAGAAATCTATCGTAGAATATTAAGATTGAAAAGTGAAAAAAACGTTATTTTAATTACTTTTCACTTTTCACTAATTAATAGATTTATGAAATCAAGTATAATTCCAGTAAAAGTGAAATTACCTGTCATAAAAAAACACTATCCATAGTTTACCGGAGGAGAATTTCAATTTGCAATAATAACAATAATCCTGTATAATATATTATTACTGAGTTAAGCATAAATAATACATACATGCTCTCGTAACGGGTAACGAGTGACGGGAGGAAAATTTTTATTACATGCTTATAGTTTACAGGTTTACAATTTGATGGATATAGAAAGCCCGTCAGGAAGTTATTTCTGTCTGGCAGGAGCAAATAGATTTCGTTTAAAAAGTAAATTTACCTGTCGTAAAAAATACTATCGTAAGAAGGTTACTCTGTAAGTTCCTGCCTGTCAGAATTTAACAGTGAGAGCGGCCATTTTCGTGAAATGAAAAAATTGATTGAGAGGAGAAAATAAAGAAAAGTGCCAGATTTACTTAATGAGACAGGTGATAAAGTCAATCAATATTTAGAAAAACTGGTTAAAAACAGCGGTGGTACAATAACCCATACAAGACTTGACAGAGGCTGTTTTAGTGTAAATAAAGGTTCTACACTGGTTCATGTCCTTGTAAAGGAGTGGAAAGAAGAAAGTCCTCTGGTAGAATGTATATCTTATGTTGTACGTGGTGCAGACATAACGGAAGAACTTGCAATCAAACTATTGCTGATGAACTGGGAAATGCCTTTTGGAAGTTTCTCTATTGATCCTGAAGACAACTGTATAGTATTGAGCCTGTGTTTAATAGGTTCCACTATCGATGAGGAAGAACTTACTGTAGCTATAGAAAATATAGCGGAAGTTGCAGATGAAGTAGATGATCTTATTATAGAAAACTATGGAGGAATTACAGCTCTTCAGGATTTAATCAAGAAGAGACATATCCCGAATAAATAATTTATAATAATCTATACTTTTGCAGATTTTAAAAACTGTAAAAAAATAATCTAATTCAATTTCTATAATATCAGGTGTTGGGTGTCGGGTCAGGAAGATTAAAACCCGGAAACCAGAACCTATTCAACTATATAGTAAATTTATTAATTTTTAAATTTCAATCTTGGTGAGGTGAATATATAATTGACTTTTTTCCTATTAAGAGCCAGGTTTACAAGCAGTGGAGACAAATTTCTACCTGTCGGAGTTCTTGCCACAGACGGAATACGTATAGTGTATAAAGAAGTACCGAATGGTATTGAAAGTACTGACTTTGTAATAAAAGCGATAGAGAATTTAAAACTCAGGCATAAAGATAAAAAATATACCTATAAAGACGACGGGAGATTATTTCTGGAATTACTGATAAATCATTTTGCAGGTTTTCTGACAGCAAATGAAAAATTCCATCCCCTTTTCCTGGGTTCTCTTGAAGGTAATGCAGAAGAAATTTCCCTCAGTGTAGCCAATACACTGGCTAAATTTGAAAAGAACTATATATCTCTGGAAGAATTACGCCAGATAAAACTCAATAATTGTTTTGACGTTTAGGGAACAGGACATCCTGTTCCCTGTTATTACGTATTACTCCCTCAATTCTCGCCTTTTCCTGGCTAACCGGGCTATTTCACTGTCAGGATATATTTCCTCGCACATTTTATAAAATTTTATAGCTTCTCCAAGTTTCTTTTCGTCAGAATAGGTTTCTCCGAGTTTAAAAAATATCTGGGCTTTGCATTTTTTTAGGCTGTCCATCTGTTTTGCACTGAGAGGGAGTTTTTCTGCTTTTTCCATATAACCTGTAGCTGTAGCAATTTCATTTTTCTCCATATATTCTTTACCCAGTTCAAGAAAAATCTGTCCTTTTCTTTTCAACAAATTTTCCATATTATCACTATCTACTGTGAGAGTTTGACATTTAGTAATCAGTTGTAATGCATCTTCATATTTTTTCTCTATTATAAGAAGCTGTATATTACCTAAAAAAGCAGGAACAAACTCTTTATCCAGGTCAAGGGCCATATCATAAGATAAATGTGCTGCCTCAATATCACCTTTTAACGAATACATTTTCCCGAGGGTTACATAGACTCCGGGAGATTTAGAATCTATACGGGTTACTTTTTCATAATTCTGAATGGCCTTATCTATATCACCTGTTATTCTGTAGGAATCTGCAAGCATTTTTACTGCAGACAGATCCAGTTCTTTAATATCTTCGAATAATTCTATTGCTCTCTGATAGTCTTTTTCCTGAAATAAAGCTTTACCAAATCTCGAAAGAACTTCATCTGACATGTTGGATCTTAATAATTTCTCATAATATAAAATAGCTTCTTTCCAGTCAGACAGAGCAAAATATATATTACCTGTAGATAATAAAACTGAATGGTTGGAAGGATCCATTTTCAATAAATCCTGAAACAGTGGCAGTGCTTCTGCGAACCTGTTTTCACCTGCCAGAATATTGCCTTTTTTTAATAAATCATGAAAATTTTTATCTTCTTTTATTATATGTTCTGCGTCTTTCGTCACAGGTTCAATGGCCCTTTCTACATCACTTCTTAAAAGTTTCACAGAATAAATTTTTCCGTCTCTTGAACCAAAGTAAATACTGTCTTCCAGAAGTGACGGTGAAGATCTGATGGCTCCACCCGTATCAAAACGCCAGAGTTCCTCGCCAGTCATGGCATTAACAGCATAAAAACACCCGTCATCAGAACCAGTATAGACTATATCCCGATATAACACAGGGGTACATCTTATTCCCCCTTTAGTTTCAAATTTCCATAAAATATTTCTCTTTCCCAGATCAATAGCATATAAATTTTTATCCAGAGAGCCTATATAAACAATATCTTCTCCAACACAGGCAGAAGAGCGAAAAGGTTTTTCAAACTCCATAGTCCATATATGGCGGCCATCTTCTGCATTTAATAAAATAACTATACCATTATTAAATAATCCTTCACAGGCTATATAAATAATGTCTTCGGATACTACAGGAGAAGCATATATTCTGCCTCCTGTTTCAAACTTCCATATTTCTTTGCCTGTAACAGCATCGAGAGATATTACAGTTCCCCCTTCTGTTCCTACATAAGCTATGCCATCAGAGATAAAAGGAGCATGAAAAACAGAAGCACCTACTTTACAACTCCATAACTCCATGCCGGATTCTGCATTAATACCATATATAACCTCATCATGATGATGACCTCTTTCATATAAAGAAGCACCTATAAGTAAAATGCCTTTATCCAGTTCTACGGAAGGATTAAAAAATACTGTTTCTTCTCCTCTAAATTCCCATTCTTTTTTACCATTGAAAATATTTAAAGAATAAATTTTTCCATCTCTCGAACCTATATAAATTTTATTGTTATAAAAAGCAGGGGATGTTGAAACCCAGCTTCCAGTTTTGAAAGTCCACTTAATTTTACCGTTGTCCGCTGATATGGCATAAACATTTTTATCATCGGAACCTACATAAACAGTATCATCTACCCCTATCGGAGAAGAGGAAACCTTATCTTCTGTCTGAACATACCAGTTAAGTAATGTTCTATCCATCTCGCGTTCAGCAGGTTTAACAGGAGATTTAACAGAAGGAGGTAATGCTTCTTCTGCTCCAGGTTTTATATAAGAAGCTTCTCTTCTGAAAGATTTGTCACCTTTTGTATAAGACTGTGAAAAATCTTTTTTAAAAGATTCGTCACCATAAGATTTTACATAAGAAACGTCATGTTTCTCTATATCTAAATAGGTAGTACCACCGGATTTTTCGCCT
>CAYSLJ010000008.1:24195-74166 GCA_964431735.1 uncultured Synergistia bacterium
AGAAACGTCATGTTTCTCTATATCTAAATAGGTAGTACCACCGGATTTTTCGCCTTTATTCAATAATTCTTTTTTCATAGCAGATGCAGAAGGGAAACGTTTTTCCGGTTTTAATCTCAGAGATGTAGATACAACTGTTTCCAGTTCCTGAGAGATATCAGCTTTTACACTTCTGAGAGGCTTGAATACAAAAGGAACAGATCTGGCTCCAGTCAGGATATAGTGCATAAGAGCACCAAGGGCATAAATATCGCCTGCTATACCGGTTTTGCCTTCATACCTTTCAGGCGCAACAAATTCCACCCACTGTGGTAAGGAAATCATATTTCTTCCCTGAGGAGGACGGGAAACAGGTATATCAGTAATTAATATATTATTACTGTTCTTTTTAACTATCACATTTGAAGGAGAGAGATTATAAGTAAACAGAGGGGGATTATAATTATGGAAAAACTCCAGAACATCACATATCTTACAGCTCAAATCTACTGCAAATGATTGAGGCAGTTCTCTGTAAGGAGAAGAGACGAAGGAATCTAATAATTCTCCTTCGACAAAATTAAAAACGACATAATAACCGGTATAAAAATATCCTCTTTCTACAAAATAGTCACTTATTACAGGAAGGTTAGGGAAGGAAATCTTGGACAGAATCTGCATTTCTCTGTTAAAACGATCTATAGCTCTGGCCTGTAATTTCTGATCAGGTAAAATCGTAATTATTTCTTTTATGAATTTAAGGGATTCGTCATGTCTGTCTTCAGCAATATAAAGACTTTCTCCGAGCTCAAAACTGAGGAGGTTAACTATAGAATATTTATTCAGAAGAGTTCCTCTTCCTAAAGTTCCGTTCCCTTTCAATTCATCTGTAATCATATGCCCGCAATCATTACAAAATCTTGCAGATTGCCTGTTTTCCGTTCCACATTTAGGGCATTTTAACAATATGATCGCTCCTCTCCTTGTATATTAAATCGTGACGCGTGACGCTTGACGCGTGACGCGAGGATGGATTTTCACTTCTGTTCCTGTTCATTATAATCTCTTATATTGTATTTTTTCTTGTATAAAATCGAAATTCCTGCTTTTTCATAAGGTGAATGAACTGACTGCAGGCATCCAATAAACCTGTTCTCCCGTAAGTGTTTATAATAGCTCCAGATAAAAGAGTATCCGAAAAAATCTGTATCATGTGTAGACATAAGGTTTTTGCTCCCGCGTTACGCATTACACGTCACGATTAATATTTCAGTTACTTATTTATCTGTTACATTACTAATACCGCTCCAGATAAGTCAGTATCCATTTCTAAAACCTGTCCCTGACCGGACTCTTCCGGAAAAAATATGATCCTGTTGTGTGGCGAACTGGTTTTACAGACTTTTACTGACCTGAGCATAAGCATTTAATAAATCTTTTCCTCCCGTCACGCGTTACGCGTCACGCGTCACGAGAGCATATATGTATTATTTATGCTTACCTCAATAATATTTTGCGTCTATATAATTTATAACTCTCTTTTAATACGGCATATCTTTTCCTCAAGAGCCAGGCCATGGACAGGAGCGTGTTCCATATTTTTTGGGTACCAATGTGCCTGTTACGATACCAGGTTATATCAAAGCTTTTTAGAGCAACCTTACTGGGGGACTCTAATTAGCCAGAGTCGAGATCAATAACATGACAAAATTTCAGTTAAATATAATCTAAATCAGAATTAAATTATGTAATTAAGAGTACAATCAGGATTCAATAAATTTAGAACTACTGTATTTACTGGATGTAAAAACATATAAATATCCCCCTTCATCAGTAATAAAGACCATACCACTGGCAAGAGCGGGAGAAGTTCCGGGCCTATACAGTAGTTCTATTTCGCGCATATGAAAATCTTCAAGATCTACAGCACATAAAATGCCTCCTGAATAGCCGCGATTGGCTGTAAAAAAAAGATCTTTTTCTGTAAGAGCAATGGATTTAACAGGATATGTTACATTAATCTCCTTCATAACGTTACCATCTGAGATATCAAGACCATAAATCATATGCTTATCTGTTCCGCAGTAGAGAATGTATTCACCGACACATGGAAGAGTGGACACTCTGCCGGCTCTGGCAGAAAATTTCCAGATAATCTGTCCGTTATCAAGGTCGATAGCCATTATTGTTCCTTTATGGTCAATAACAAAGGCTGTTTCATCATATATTACAGGAGGTAAAACGATTTTGTCATCTGTCTTTAAAACCCAGAGAAGATTGCCGGAATCCTCCGAGAGAGCATAAACATTACCGCTCATGGCAGTAAATAAAAGTTTATCTTTTGAAAGACATGGAGGAGACAGTAATTTTTCTTTGCAGTTAAAAGTCCATCTGAAAAATTCCAGATCCTCATTTAGAGAAAAAACGGAACCGTTTTTCAATGTGCAGTAAACAAATCCTTTATTCCATACAGGGCCAGAGGAAAGTGAGGCAAGATCCTTTCTCGTTTGATAAACAGTCGGTCTGTAAGGAAGTCTTAATTCCATAAATCTGCACATCTCCATAGCAGACTTATTAATAGAATATATGAATCTTCCTGCCGTTATAAAAATCTTATCCTGCGTAACTGCAGGAGGATGTTTTATCGGAGTAGGGCCTGTAATAAATCTTATTCTTTCAGGGAGAGTAAGGGTAAATTTTACATAATTTTTCTCTATATCCATAACATGAAGTTCACCTTTTTCTGTGGCTATATAAACCTCATTATTAAATACGACAGGATGGGCAGAAAAAAAATTCCGCCGAAACAAACGGACTTCATCCTCACTGTATAAAGGGTCAAAGTTCTTCTTAAAGTGTAAAAATAATGACACAGATGATGCATGTAAGGACTGATCCCACAGACGGGACGCCTGAAATCTTGAAGTGGAAGGATAACCGAACAAATCATTCCAACTGTAAAATCTTACATAATTATCTATTTTATGTTTTTTTTCTTCTATTTCAGAGGAGAAAGAAGGGAACTTTTTCAGCAAATTATCCAGTAATGAATAAGCAGAATCTATGGACCATTTCATACAGTAAGCTCTGGCAAGATTTAATAAAAAAGGGAAATACTCCCTTTCAAAAGGAAGTTTTACATAGCAGTCTATGGCTTTAACCCACTCTTTCTTTTTCATATAAAGATCGCCTGCTTTACCTTTGTATATGAGTAAATCAGGTCTGAGTTTTTCACATATTTTTATCTGTTCCAGAGCTTTATCGTAGAGTTTTTCTCCCGCAAATATTTCAGCATAGAGTTCTCTGAAATCCCTTCTCTGGGGCAAAATTTTAAAAGCCTGTTCAAAGCCGGCACGAACCTCACTTTTTTTATTCTGTAACAGTTCGTATCTTCCCCATGTAACACGGCTTGAAATAACGGTAAAGTGATTTTTCGCTTTTCCTATTAAACCTCTGGCTTCTCTGATTTTTACTTCAAGTTCCTCTTTTAATTTGCTGTAGACTTCAAGGCCTGCTAATTTATGGGACATAGTTTTAGCAAAACTTTCCAGGGCAGCATCATCTTCTCCGAGTTTATGGTAGACTTTCCCTGTTTCGCCGTAAAAAAACGGGTTTTTACTATCCAGAAGAATAGCTTCCTGAAAATATTTCAGACTTTCCAGATATCGCCCCTGCCCCATAAGGGCCATACCGAGTTTAAAGGGATAAATAGCTCTATTTTTATTCAATTCTTTAAGATATCCGTATAAAAAGACTGGAATATCAAAGGATTTTTCATTAAAATAAAACTCACCAAAAGCATTAAATTCTTCTTCTATCTTATCATTTATTTCAATGGATTTTCCTGCGGAATATAATTCTATAGCTATTCTGAATTTTCTCTCTACTTCTCTGGAAGAAGCCACTTTTCCTATAAAATACTGAGTTTTCGCATAGTCCAGATAAAACATGGCTTCATCATCTTTGTATTTTATGGCATCTCTAAAAAATCCCCTTGCATCAAGATAGTCTTTTCTTTCAAAATAAACTTTACCTGCAAGATGATAACCGTAGGAAAACTCATTGTCCAGGGTCAGAATATCATTCAGAATATTCAATGTTTCATCATATTTACGCTCTTTAAAATAATTAAGACAGACAAGGAAATTTTCTATTATTTTAATATTATCTTCCAGCGATTGCATGGTAAATAAACTTATATATCTCTGACCTTCCAGAAAATTTCTCATAAATAGCGGCAAAATCTCAATTTTACTGCCGTCAGTGTCAATTTCAAAACAGGTTCCTTCTTCATCGACTGTTATTCTCTGTCTGACTTCTTTATAAAGGGAAAGACTTTTGTCGAATCTGCCGTTTCTATAATAGGCCAGAGCAAGGTAATAAAAATTTACGGATTTTGTCTCAGCACCGGCAAGTTCTTCAAGTTTTGTTATGGCATCTGAAAAATTCTTCTTAGCCATATAAACCATAGAAATTTTAAAGAGATATCCAGTGTTTTTCTCATTTGAAGAGAGAAGAAGATTATATTTCTGCAGAGCATCTTCATATTTACGGAGAGAGAATGAGGAATCTCCAATAAGCTCATGAAATTCATCTCTACTTTCCAGAGAAAGTACCTGTTTTGCATATTCAATGGCTCTGTTATAATAAAACATCCCTCCCGACAGATAAAAGCTTTTTGCAAGTAAACCCAGAGCTTCAATATTTATCTGAGAAAATTTCAATGATTTTTCAAGAGCTTTTATGGCAGATTTATAATCATGTTTTTCAAAATAAGTCAGTCCAATTTTAAGGTAATCCATAGAAGCTCTTTCAGGAGAAGTCAGAATATGAATCTTTTTTTCTGAGACTATATAAATATTTCCGTCTGCAATTACAGGAGGAGAGGAGGGGGTGAAATTCAAATTTATTTTCTCACATATATTTAATGATATATCAGTTACATATAATGTTCTGCCAGATATAAGGAATAAAAATTCACCTGCCATTACAGGAGAGCATTTTATTTCTGATATATCAGAACTCGTATATTTCAGGGAAATCCTGCCTGTGCAATCAAAACATGCAATACCTGCTTCTGTGGCAGCATAAAAGAATTCTCTGTCTGTTACAGGAGGAAAAAGGATTTTAATATTAAAGGAATCAGAAAGAACCGAATCCTTAACCACAGAAATTCCATTTTCTCCTGTCATTAGTATCATATTTTTAATTATAGAAAGATAAGATGAAGGAAATATAGAGACAGAAGATTTAATGTTACCTGCCATATAATCAATACTGTACATATAACCGGAAGAAGACAGAAGAACAATCAAATCATTATTTATAGCCATATTATGCACAGGTTTTTTGGTCTGAATACTCCACAGTTCTTTACCGTCTTCAATATCAATGGCATAAATATGTTCATGATAAGAAATACAATAAACATACCCTTCTTTTATTTCAGGAGATACAGTCACAGGGCCCGGTGTTTTAAACTTCCATAGTTCTTTTCCATCCTGCCGGGAAAGACAGTATATAAAGGTATCATCAGAGCCGAATATAATCCTGTCTCCTGCCACAGAAGGAACGGACAGATTGGATATATGTCTGAAAAACCATTTTCTTTCACCTGAGAGCAGATCGAAAGAAGCAAGTCCCTGCCGGTATAAAACTATAAAGGCCGTACCTTTGTATATAACCGGAATAAAGACAGATTTTTCCGGGAGAGAAATAGATCGTGCCAGTACAGGATCAGGGGAAATATTTTCCGGAGAGTTCTGATTATTTGTATGTTTACAGTCTCTGTATTTCCCGGGCCATGAAGAATATACGGTATGTTTAAGACGGTCATAAAAATCTTTCCACTCTTCTACCTGAAGAGGATTTGCATCGGGAAAGAGAAATGGCACGGAATTGACCTGTTCAAAAGCAGAAAAAATATCCCTCAGATTATAAAGGCATTCTCCTGCTCTGAAATGATATTTTGCATTATTGTGATTACTGTCAATGGCTTTTCTAAAATGTTTTAAAGCCAGCTTCCATGCCTTTACAGCAAAATATTTTTCTCCTTCCCGGTATTCTGTTTCATCTCCTGAAGATTTATTTATATATTTGTCAGAAATCTTATCCAGTTCTTCGAGTAGCTCCAGAGGGGTCTGAAATCTTTCGTCGGGGTTATCTCTGAGGGTTCTATTTATTAAAGCAGAAAATTCCTGTGAGACTTCAGGATTTAAGGTTTTTAAAGGTGGGAAATTGAATGGATTTTCTGCAGGATCGTATTTTGTAAGCAAATAATACATGGTAGCACCGAAGGAATAAATATCACTTCTTGTATCGGAATGTCCCAGATACTGTTCCCTGGGAGCATATCCCGGGCTCCCCATTTTAACAGAATCTTCTTTTTCTCCTGGTTTTAAAAATTTTGCTATCGTAAAATCCACCGGTTTTATATGTCCCTGCGGAGTAATTACAATATTTGAAGGTTTTATATCTCTCAATACGAGAGGAAAAGGTTTTAAATTATAGAAATAAGTCAGGATTTCCGCAAGCTGTCTGGCCCAGTTTATTACTATTTCTTCATAGAGAGGTTCTTTACTTTTTTTTATTATATCTTCCAGATTCTGTCCTTCAATATATTCTACAGATATAAAATATTTGCTCCCTTCCACAAAAAAATCATAGCCTTTCGGGAGAGAAGGGTAATCGAGTTGAGATAATATCCTGTATTCTCCCCTGAAGAGTTCCAGTTCCTTAATCTCATCTGATACAGTGGTGCCAGAGCTCAGGAGTTCTTTAATTACTACATTTTTTCCCTGATGGACATCACAGGTAAGATAAACGAGGCACTGCCCCCCTCTTCCCAGTATACGGGTAATCTGATATCTATCCTGAAGTCTCTGTCCGATTGATAAAGGAGGTTTCATGATATAGTGAAGTATGAAGAGTGAAGAGTGAACCATTCAAAAAGTCAGATACGGCAAATCAAAAATATAATTTCTCCGCAGACAGGTAACAGATGAATAGAATCACAGAACACAGATCACCTGCAATCAATCACCTCTGTTCATTAAAATTCCATCCGTAGAAAAGGGTGAGAAAATTTCTTACAATCCTGCCTGTAGTTCCCCATATATTATGTTTTTCATACAGGAAGGCACAGTAATCATAGGGTTTACCTTTATAGACATGATTTCTGTCTTCCACATAATTTCTTCTGTCCAGAAGAACAGAAACAGGTACTTCCAGAATTTCGGCAACTTCATTTTCACTTATTTTAAAATCATATGGATAGGGGATCATACCGACAAGAGGATATATGCAGTAGCCCGTACCGGTAACAAAATCATCAAGAGCGCCGAGAGTTTCTATATCATCCCTCACGATACCGACTTCCTCAAAGGCTTCCCTTATGGCTGTTTCTTCAAGGGTTTTATCTGCTTTATCTCTTACACCTCCGGGAAAAGAAATCTGCCCTCTGTGAGTTTCAACAGTTTCCGTTCTTTTTGTAAAGAGAAGATGTTCCTCTCCATGTTTTAAAAAAACAGGAATCAAAACAGCAGCAGATATAGAACCGTTATCTTTTACGGCAATTCTTTTTCTTACTGAAAGTAAATCTAAAATTTTATATTTTATATTTTCTTTTGTATGAACGTTCATATAATATTATCCCGGCTTTCATAATACACGAATATAATCAGAACATACTGATTACAGGGCATTCTTTTATCCTTAACACACCATCCATATACTTAATCTGCTCTTTTATTACTTTATCTATACAGTCAAAACTCTTTGATTGCATAAGGACTATGATGTCAAATTTTCCTTCTACGGCATCACATGATGTTACTGTATCGATGGAACAAAGTAATCTATGAACTGTTTCTTTCTTTTCACTTTCATTCTCAATCATTACATAGGAAGAAAGAAGACCGTTTTTTTCTGTCTTTTTCTCTTTCAGATTACTCTTTTCATCTTTGAACCGAGGGATAATGGGCATAAAATCAGCTTCTTTTATACCATCAAGTTTTTTTATCTCTCCCAGACACTTTTCCATATTGTCGGCTCTGAGAAAAAGCACCAGGTCATATATTCCCTTTACAGAATCACATGATACAACTTTATCCATAGCATATAGTTCTTTATAAGCAGATACAAATCTGTCTTTATGTTCAAATTTTATCATAACAAAGGCTGATTTTTCGTTCATATGTTTCTCTCTTTCTGAAATTATTTAAAGTAGTCTCTGTATAAAATAAAATAGCATAAAATTAATTTTTTGTATAGATTTTAAGGTGGAAATTATTTATATTGACAAAATAAACAGCTTTGTTAGAATAATAATTAAAAGTCAGATTAGATCCGGATAATTTAGAAAAGGAGTGCTTTCATGAAAAAAATCATTAATTTATTATTAATATTCTTACTAATACTTTGTTTAACACAGAATCTCTTTGCCCAGGACAGATTTTTAAAAGCAGAAACAAGATATTCAAATGATTTCACTGACTGGAACATAATGCTTCAGATGGGAAGTGGCACTCTCAGGACAGTATTTTCAAAAGACATGAGTTCATGGGATGTATTTCTTCCCGACAGTTCCGGCAGAATAAACACAGTCTTTTCAGGAGACCCTTCCAGATGGGAATATTACAGCTACGGTAAAAGCATTAAAATAGAAACGGTATTTATAAATGATTTTACAAGCTGGTATATCAGAGGGAATAATGTGGAACTCAGGGCATCAACAACATTTTCAGGCGATTATTCAAGCTGGTACGTAACAGGTGCCGGAACCATGAGGGTAGAATGTGTATACCCGGGCGATATAGGAACCTGGTATATAGACGACAGTATGCCACAGGTATCAAATGATATGAAAATGGGTGCTATTTTTGCCTGTATTATAAGTGCCGTTCAGAATAAATGTAAGGCAAAGTAATTTCTGGGGCAAACACCTATATTTCAAATAAATTACATCAAAAGTGCCGGCTTTGCCGGCAAAATACTTTTTCCACTGGCTTATTTTTTCAGAATCCCTTCAAGTTTATTCATATATTTCAAATAAAGAATATACATTTCATACCAATAAATATCTAAACCGTAGAAACCAGCATATGACAGGTCTAAAAATCCGGTTTAAGCGGCATATATTATACAGACCAGTATTTATAGAAAGGGTGAGCTGCAGATGAAAACTTTCATATTAATATGTCTAGTTTTCCTTATTATTTCCCTTACTATATCATGTGAGAAGCAAAAGCTTTCTCCTGTGCCGACACCAGGTCCGGCAAAAATCAATCATTATCAACCTTGTACTCCGGTAAATAATAATATTCCTTCTCAGCCCTATAAAGCCATAAATAAATGGGACATAAATAATTCCTATCACACAAAATTTGCCTTTAAAAAATTTTCTATCAACCATAACCTCTGAAAACTGGGATATATGGATGAGGAATTTATCATGTCGGCCAGGAAATATTGTTTTACCTGTCTTTAAAATCGAGTATAATATAAGTCTAAATAAAATCCTAACAGATCTCGGCATGGGCATAGCTTTTGATCCAAATATGGCTAAATTTTCCAGTATAGTTGATCCCAATATGCCTGACCCTAATAATCCATTTTATATAAGTAATGTAGCCCACAAAAGCCTTATAGAAGTAAATGAAGAAGGAACAGTGGCAGCAGCAGTAACTGCTATACACTTCTCCTGTGGTCAGGGGTTAATTGTAGATGAACCGCCCAAACCATTTTCTATGATAGTAGATCACCCATTCTTTTTTGTTATAAGGGATAATCAATCAGGAAATATCCTGTTTATGGGACTGGTAGTGGAACCGCAATAAAAAGATGTGTCAGGGAGTTATTATGATAATCCAGAGGACTATTCTGGCAGGATTCCTTTAGGTTCTGAAGAAATGAATTTTTTTATTAAAGTAATTCTACAAATAAAATAAAAGTTTCAAATTACTCATAGTGAGCTAAGAAAAATCCTGCTACCCGGTGCTACGGAGAAAAAATATCACGCAGCACAGGTGTATTTATTCGCCTTAAAATGCAAAGTAGCATGATGCAATCTGTAACATATATAAACGAAGCAGTTTAGATTTTTTCGGAGTAGCATCGGATTGCAGGATTTAATACGGTTAATATTCAGGACAATACTTTTTAGAATCATGTTAAATATAAAGCCAGAAAAGGGGAATAAGACAAATGTTTTCTAAAAATATTCTTATATTTGGAATATGTTCAAAACAAAGAATCTGGAAAAGTAAAATAATAGCTTTCCTGGTATTTTTCCTGTGTATTTCTGTATTTTTTTCTTCATCTTTACCGGCAAAAACAGCGGGGCCTGAAGGGACTGAAATATATGATTCATCAAGTGGTCTAAAAATTATTATTCCGCCGGGGGCACTCAGCAAAAGTACAGACATAACGGTAGAACTCATAGCACCTCCGGCAGTAAATAATCAGACAGGCTTTATTCATATGGATGTCTATAAAATATCCCCGTCAGCTCTATCGTTTAAAAAAGAAATCTCCATATATTTTCCTACAGTGAAATACAAAGGAGTATATATATACAGATTGAAAAAAATGAAGGAAGGAAATATTTTTACTCCTCTCATACCCGATGATACAGTAGGAAATATTACAAAAGAACTGAAGGTAATACCCGATGAATATCTGTGGGAAAAATTCACTGCAGATACGTCTCAGAAAGGCTATATTGTTCTTAAAACAAAATGTTCAGGCATCTATACTGCCGGATATTTTCGGTAAAAACAGATTATTTTTTGTTCTTGCTTCTGCATTAACTGTTTTAAGATTTCTGAAGTAACATTAGAAACATTCATCTTTATTGCATGATTATCAGGAAATATAATCGAGGAGTCGTCTGTTTATTTCCTCAATTCTGTGGCTCAGTATCTTTGAGAGATTAACTGACAGGTCAGGATATTTTTTCAGTATGAAAAGAAAATCATCTTTAGATATAGCATATACCTCTGCCGTTTCAGAATAAACACCGGCAGAAAGAGAACGGGGAGAACCGGAGATTACACCCATTTCCCCTATAACATCACCGGGGAAAGACATGGCATATTCAATCATGTTTATACCGTCAAGATCTCTGTAAAGAAGTATCTCCCCTGATTTAACTATATAAACCTCTTCGGAAGCATCTCCGTAATCAAACAAAACATTTCCTTGTTTATATTTTTTCAATTTAAATTTTTTTGCCACAAAAGCCAGTTGTTTTGTGCCGAGAACACTGAAAAGAGGAATAAAAGGAAGTATTTCAGTTTTATTTTTCTTTTTTATGTCTTTAAAAGAATTACTGTCAGAAGATTTCTGTATTGAAGCAAAGGCTGAAAATATGCGGGTTTCTATATTTCTCTTTAAAACTTCCAGTTCAGCTTCTGTCATTTTTCCGGCAATTTTCATTATAAAACCTCCCATAAAAAATCATGACGCATGACGCATGACGCGTGACGCAAGGATTATGATGAGAAAAATTAAAAGAATAAAATTTCCTGTATAATGACGGTATCGTAAAATAATTATACTCTTTTAAAGAGTAATTATCAACAAACAAATTCTATCAGAAAATAAACAATTGCGTTTAAAAACGAAAGGTGATTTCATATACAATGAAAAAAAATTTCATCACAGAATATTCAAAATAAAAAGTGAAAAAATTTGAATTTTACTTACGTTTCACTATTCACTACTCACTGATTATAGTGTATTTCATAACTTATTAGAATTTAAGTGAATAGTGAATGGTGAATAGTGAGTAGAAGTAGAGTTTTCCACTCACTATTCACTCATTCTTAATTATAGATTGTTATGAAACTAACTATAATAAGAAATCTCAGGATACATAAGAAAAGTTTTATTGTACTGAGGTGAACATAAATAATACATAAAATCGTCTAAAATTAAAGTATTTCACTGTAATTTTTTTATCAAAAAATTAGCTAAAAGTTAACAATTTGTTAACAATTAGAATCCTATTTTTACTGCAAAATAAAGTATAATTAAGCACAAGAAGAAAGGGATACCATTTAAACAGGAGGTATCAACATTGGAAATAAATAGTCTCAACAGAACGCAGCTCAGATATAAAATTGGTAATAAAAAATTCTCCGTAGACGTTTCACCGGACAAAGTAGATATAGCCTCTAAAATAGCCCGCACCGGCGGAAAAAATGAAAATTTCTTAATAACTGATAAACAATTAAAAAATTTCCTCAGAAAACAGAATATCCTCAGAGATCCCTCCACTTGCAAAGTAGACACACAGAAAATACTGAAAGATTTCAAGATATCCCTTCAGGGCCAGCCCCTTCCTCAGAGGGATGCCTATCATTCATATGAACAGGTAATAAGAGAGCTGAAAGGTCTGGAAGCAAAATACCCTGATATTGTAAAAACAGTGTCTCTGGGGAAAACTTCTGAAGGAAGAGAGATAATGGCCGTAAAGATAAGCAAAGGGGCTCCGGGAGATACAAGTAATAAACCAGGTATGCTTATTACGGGATGTCACCATGCAAGAGAATGGATGGCTATGGAATCCCCTTTTACTATAGTCAAAAATCTGGCAGAAGGTTATGGAACTGATGAAAAAATAAAAAATAGAGTGGACAATGCTGAAATATGGGTAGTACCGATGGTAAATCCGGACGGATATGAATACAGCAGAACAAAAGACCCTTTCTGGAGGAAAAACAGAGACCCGATACATAAAGAAGATATTCCTCCCGAAATAGCAAAAAATATGAAAGCCGATAAAAACGGTATAGTTGCATATGGAGTTGATCCAAACAGAAATTACTATGACGGTAATCCCGAACATATGGAACTCTACAGACCGGCAGGTGACACGCCTGAAAGTACATGGGATGATTTCGGCTATGCTACAAGTGACAATCCGAAACAGGAAACTTACAGAGGCCCCAGAGGCGGTTCGGAAAAAGAAGTTCAGGCCATGCTGGGACTGTGGCTTAACAGGAAAAATATAAAAGGAATAGTCAATCATCATTCCTATGGAAATAAAATCCTTTATCCATGGGGAGTAACACAGGAACATGTAGCAAATGAAAAACTTTATAAAGAAATAGCATATAAGATGCAGGAAGCCTCAAAAGAGGACGGGTATTCTGTACAACAGTCGTCTAGAATGTATCCAGCATCAGGTGATCCCGATGATTTTGCTCATGCAAACGGAAGACTTTCCTTTACCATAGAAATAGGAGACAGTTTCCAACCAGATCCGTCAGAGATGGAACATATAGCCAAAAATGTATATAATGCAAACATGGCCTTTCTTGACTGGATGTTAGACAATAAAGAGAAACTCAATACACTGGAAAAGCAAGAATTTACAAAGGAAAATAGCCCTTCAATTGACATATAATCCCGGGGCAATCCGATAAAAAAATAAACAGGGACAACCTGATGGCTGTTCCTGTTTATTTTTTCTTCTCTTTGTCCAGAGTATACATTGTTTTTTCTATTTCTTCTCCGAGATTAACAAGTTCTCCCAGTTTATAAATGAGTCTTTTCCTTAATTTTCTAAAACTGGCAGAATAATCAACTGTATAGTAATCAAGATTATTCTTTAACTTTTCCAGGCTATTCAGTTCATCTATTTTATGAAGATATTGTTCAAGTTTTAATGTTAACTCTTCTAAAATCTTCTGGCCCTGTTCTGTTAAAGAATAATTCTTCCTGGTGTTCTCAAGATCATGGACAAATGAGTTGTAAATGTCTCTGTAATTCATAAAAAATAACCCCGAAATATAAAGGATATCTGCCCATAGTAATTATACTCATGTGGCTAAATATCCTTTTATTTTTTTACAAATAATTTTAAATGTTCAGAAATTTTACACCAGAGCGGCATTTCTTATCTTTTTTCTTGCCCTCTGAAGAGCATTATCTACAGATTTCACTTCACATCTGAGAACCTGAGCTATTTGTTCATAGGACTCGCTTTCCAAATGAAGAGCCACAACATTTCTCTCAAAACTGGATAGTTTCTCTCTTATGACTTTTTTCAAATCCTGAGAAAGTTCATAGTAAATAACCTCTTTATCCGGTTCAAAGACCCTGTTGTCCGAGACAACATCAAACATTGTCTTATTGCCATCATTTTCATCATATACATATTTGTCAAGAGATACATAAAAATTCAACGGTTTATGTTTCGGGCCACTGGCTTTTTTAGCAGTAGCCATAATCTGTCTTGAAACACATAATCTGGCGAACTGAGAAAAAGCAATAGATTTTTCATGATTAAAATCCCTTATAGCTTTATAGAAGCCAAACATACCCTCCTGAAAAACATCTTCCCTGTCTGAACCCATAAAAAAATAATTTGATGCTATGGATCTTATTACAGGATAATATTTTCTGAATAAATATAATGTAGCTTCATCATCGCCTGATTTGGCCAGGTATACTACATCAATTTCATCTTTATCTGCAAATTTTTTCATTAAATCCTTATCTATAAGTCTTCTTGCCACAGAAAACACCTACTTTCTTAAGTAGACTGAAAATTTTCTATATTTCTATTAATGATTATTATATTATATTTGAATTAAACTTGTCAACAATTATTTGGCTACAAACAAACAATCATTAAATTTTAAGCATACAATTAAATATTGTTTACTATTAAATCATTCAAGATTATATATCCCGATGAATATATGGAATGTTTTCAATAATAAGTATTTCCGAATAAAAATTCATGATTATACAAGGGAAAATAAACAGGAATGTCTATCATAAAAATAGAAGTGCAATTTCCGGGCCAAATATATAGCAGAAACATTATTTCCCGGATTTTTTTAACAGTTCAAGAGAAGCCTGCAACCTGGTTCTCACCTCTGAAGTTTTTTCTATGTTAAGAGCTTTTTCCAGGTCATGTACAGCTTTTTTATCACCTATTCTGGCAATAGAATCCGAAGACCATGCTCTTATGGTTCCGTCTTCATCTTTTAAAGAAATAAGCAATACAGGGATAGCTTTTTTATCTTTTAATAAACCAAGGGCACAGATTGCCTCTATTCTTACCTCAGGTGTCTCATGTTTCATGGCAACTTTTTTCATGAGTGGTTCAACAGCTTTTTTATCACCTAACTGTCCCAGAGAGGAAGCTGTCTTTGTCCTGACATCACTATCATGATCATTCAGAAGTTTTATAAGAGCAGGAACCGATTTAGCATCTCGTATCAATCCAAGAGCTATAACGGCTTCTTTCCTTACAGCCTGGCTCTTATCCTGAAGAGCTTTAATAAGAGGATCCAGAGCTTTTTTATCTCCCAATTTACCGAGAGAAAAAGCTGCTTTAGCTCTTACATACTCATCTTTATCTTTAAGTATTTCCAGAAGAGGTTCGATTGATTTTTTATTATGGATCCATCCGAGAGCAGAGGCAGCTTCTCCTCTGACCTGTCCTTCACTGTCTTTAAGGGCCAGAATAAGAGGTTCAACAGCACTGTCATCTCCTGCATCGCCGAGAAGATAGGCAGATTTCTGTCTGACTATTTTATTATCATTCTTCAGACCTTCTATTAAATAGGGGATACTCTTTTTCCCCATGTTTCTGAGTTCAATTTCTGCGCCTGTAACAACATCATCTCTATCACTTCCTAATCTGCTTATCAGGGTTTCAGGATTCTTATCCTCTTTATCATCTTCTCCTTTACAACTGCATACAAAATTGAATAGTAATAATAAAATTATTATATAAACAGCACTTTTCAAATTAATTGCCCCCTTATATAATCGTGACGCGTGACGCGTAACGCGTGACGCGAGGGAAAAACCTTTAATATTAATTACGATTATATAAAAAATTATCTCTTATTGCAAGCCCTGTATGGGTTATAAAGGTTCGCCGGAGCACAAAAAATAAAAGGATATGTGAAAAAATTATGTATTATGTGTAGACATATGTTTTTGCTCCCGTTACAGGTCACGAGAGCATATATTTATTATTTATGCTCACCAAAGTAGATTGATCAATTATTGACCTGAGCATAAGCATTTAATAAACGTTTTCCTCCCGTCACGCGTCACGCGTTACGCGTCACGAGAGTATATATGTATTATTTATGCTTACCTCAGTAAAATTCCTTATCCTGATTTCTCTTATATATTGCTTTTTCTCAAATTGTGACTTATAATTAACTGGCAAAAATTCTATAATAACACAGATATTTATTATTTTCTTCATAAAATTCGTATTATATATAAAGAATCCTCGTGTCACGCGTCACGCGTCACGAAAACAACGGGGGACAATGAATATGATCGTAAAACAGGATATAATAGCTCTGTTAATGCTTGCACTGGACGGAGAAGATATCAGAGCCGATGTAGCATATATACTCGGAGAAATGAAAGAAAAAAAAGCAGTAGATGCTTTGATAAGAACAATAAATGATGATGATGAAGAAGTGGCAAAAAATGCAGTGTATGCCCTGGGAAAACTGGGCGACAATACTGCAGTACCCCATTTAATAGAAAAATTAAAAGGTTCCAATTCATCTATGAAAGCTTCCATTGTAAGAGCACTGGGGCAGATACAGGATCCGCGTGCACTTGGAGCACTTCAGGCTTCATTAAAAGAAGATGATGAATCAGTCAGAATAAGGTCTGCCGAGGCACTTGGTATGTTAAGCAGTGAAAAGGTTGCCCGTCCTCTTATAACTGCCATGATGGAAGATAATAACAGGCTGGTTCGCCTGTGGGCTGTTTATGCTCTGGTAAAACTCGGTGCATCGGAAAGAATAGATTCACTTGTAGAATTCATACATGATCCCGATCCTGTTATAAGATTCAATGCTGCAGCTGCCCTGGGAAAATTAAATTCCAGAGAAACACTGCCTGTATTGAGGAAAGCCCTTTCCGACGCAGATGAAAGAGTAAGGCACAGAGTAGTATGGGCTCTCGGAGAACTTGGAGATATGACAGCAGTTACATCCCTGTTAAAATGCCTGAAAGATCCTGTAGATCAGGTCAGGTATCTTACCTGTGAAGCACTGGGGAAAATCGGAGATATGAGAGCAGTGGAACCACTGATCGAAAGCCTGAATGACCAGAGTGATCAGGTAAGATTTTATGCCGCCCAGGCCCTTACAAATTTCGGAGGACAGGTTGTACTGGTAGGACTTAAACAGGCCTTTACAAGAGAAAAAGCACAGTGGCTTAAAGAAGTACTGGAAGAACTCATAGAAAAAGTGAAAAAGAAAATAGAAGTGAAAAGAGCTATAGAAGATATTTTGACGAAAGTAGAAAGGATTCAACAGTGAGTCGTGAAAAGTGAAAAGATACCTTACCTGTGACGAATCACGTTACAGTGAGTCGTGAAGAGTGTAAGATAAACATCACTTCATACATAACAAACCGTTCCTGGTCACTGCTAACTTGTCACTGATAACTGGTCACTGATCAAAATCTGTAATCAAACAGAAATCTTGTATTTAAATCTCCTGTTGTGTTTGTACCTATATTAAAAGTAGAATTAAATGTAGGATCTAAAGGTGAATTAATTTCAGGGTCAAACTTGCTCTGTTTTAATTTAAACTGAAGATTAAGAACTGCTCTTTCAACTATATAGGTACTGCTGTTCAGCTGATTGAGTTCATCTCTGTTATAAAGACGATAAGACATACTCAGCCAGTCATTGATCTGTTTTCCTACTTCAATACCAACATTACCGTTCTGAGAAAGATTTATGGAGAAAATATCAAGGCCCAGACCTTTGCTCAGGGTTTCTTCAATAGGGTTGAATACATAGCCTGAAAAAGTATTGCTAGTAAGGTTAAGAACTGTACTCTGAAAAATATTAGAATTATCAACAGTATTCTGGTACCCAATCTCAGGGTTTAAAATACGCAATAAATCATTGCTGGGCATAGGAGGATTTGATGTGAAATTCGTGGCCACATTATTTGCCGGTCCCAGGACATCTACAAAAATTTCTTTACCCTGAAAAAAAGTACTGGCTCTTACAGATAAAACCGGTATAAATCCATTTTCCTCCATAAAAGTCAGTTGAGAATCTCTTATATCAAAACTTGTTCCTATAAGATTGATGCTCCCCTGGGGTACATCGATAATTCCCGAAAGGGTGGGATAGGATAAATTGCCGCCTATCCGTATCTCTCCCCTTGGTCTTATACGAAACATCTGACTGTCCATCCAATAATCATTACCGATATTCAGATTAAGACCAAGTTTTACATTACCCATATTACTGAATAGAGGACTCTGTTCCTTATTTATCCCGGAGTCAGAATTAATAAGAGAAAAAGTATCCTCTATATTTCCTGATTTCTTATCAAAGGAAAAAGAAAGAAGTCCGCTGTAAAGACGGGCATTATAATCATCAAGTATTATATTTCCAGCAATCACAGGTTTGCTCAAAGTGCCTTTTATCGATGAATTAAAGGTTACTTCAGATTTAAAATAATCAGGTAAATCCAGGAGTATCTTATCTGCCTCTATATCAACATTAATCTCTCCTGGCATAAAATGCTCAAGACTTACAGTGCCTGAAGCCATGACAGAACCTTTACCCACCTTACCTTTCAGTGTATCCAGAATGATATTTTTATTATTTATAAAGAGAGACATATTGAATTCTTCTACTGGCTCTCTGAATATTTTGTGAGTTATCACACCGTTTGCCACAGAAATTTCTCCATTCAGTTCAGGATTGAGAGGAGTCCCTCCTATATGAATACTGCTTTTTATATCACCTCTCGTTCCTTGGAAATCAGGGTTAAAAATATTTAAAATACTCAGATCATTGGCTGATGTTGTTATAACTATATCCATAGGAGAAGGAAATTCCCATGCCCACAGCCTGTCCCTTTTTAATGTAACAGGCACAGTACCGCTGGCTATAAGATTAAAATCCCTTTCCACAAAACGGAGATCTTTTAAATTCAATATACTTCCGTCATATGAGAGAAGACTTCTTATTCTAGATATTTTATAATTATTTATCATACCATCTATTACCTGAAAAGAACCTATTAAATTCAATTTATCTGTAGGCCCCGATGCATTTAAATTCAAATCCATTTTGCCTTCCAAATTGAATCTGTCACCTAACATACAGGCTTTTTCCAGCAAATCAAGAGGGATGTTCTTACCTTCCATATTCAAATAAGTATCCTTCCCAATGCCCGTATGTCCATAACCTGTTACAAACATCTTTCCCGATCTCATTTCAAGATGGCCTATATTGATTTCTTTCTGGGTCAGGTGAAATTCTGCGCTGATCCTTTCAACAGGAAAAGAATTTATATTCATATTTTCTATTTTCATAGTGCTGGACACAACAGGTTTACTTATTGTTCCGCGAAGATAGGTTTGAAAGGAAAGTTTCCCCTTCAAAGGAGGGATAGATTTTATCATAGTCACCCTGAGGAGATCAGAGATTTCCACATCCTTTGCATGAAAGACCAGAAATAATTCCGGATCTGCCAGCAAATTTATATTTCCTCCTCCACTATAAACATCATTATTCTTTTTGATAAACAGGCTTCTCAATATGAGTTCTTTTCCCTGAAAATTTACTATTCCCGAAGCCCAGTCTACCATATGTCCGTTGAGTTCAGGCTTTAAAAATTTAAAGTCCACCCATCCTGCCATGTTATTCTCTGTTCCCAGAAATGAGCCTCTAATCTGTCCCTGTCCTTTCAGGGAATATTTATTAAAAAATTCCTGAAAATCTTTAAAATAAAATTTCTGACTTACAAAATTAAAACTGAATTCTTTACTTTTTATATTATAAGAACCTTTTGCCTGTAAAGAAGAATGATCCCTTGCCATATTTAAATGAGAGAGATTGACAGTACCTTCTTCAATAGAAAAATCAGTGTCCAGAACGTCAATTTTCATTCCTTTTACCGTACCGTTAAAAATCGCTACTTTTCCGGTTACATCCAGTTTATCTGTAAAATTACTGTCTTTAAGGTCTTCAAAATTTCCTTTCAGAGACATACTAGCCCTTACATCACCGTCAATAGAAAGAGTGTTCAGCACAGATGCAAATTCCTTCCACTGAGAAATCTTTGCACCTTCCAGTTCTGTTTCAAGAGTAAATTTATACCTGTCCTCAAGCTCTATCTGCCCTGTCATATTATACATACCGTTTTTTCTTAACAGGCAGAGATTATTCAGCAAAAGTTTCTTTTCCAGAATAGTGAAATCAGAGTTAAGTGAAAATTTAATATTACCGTATCTGCCTTTTTTAACAAGCACATTTCCGCTTATCTCAGGCTTCACGAGAGAACCTTTTACAAGACTTGTAAAAGAAAGAGATCCCTGAAGTGTTTCAGGTATTTCTTTTATATTATCCAGAATATGAAGATCCATATTTCTGCCCCAGCACATAACGTTTATATCATCTTTGCCTATATATCCCATACCTGCCAGTTCCCCTTTACCCTGGCCTTCAATTATATTAAGATAATTAAGAAAAATTTTATTTTTCGATATATATCCGAACGTTTCTATCTTTCCGATATTAACTCCATGCCACACTCCTCCGGGAGAAAGAAGGTGAAGATTGCCGTACATATTACCTGATATGCCTGAAATCGTCACTTTTCCTTCAAGAGGAAGAAGAGATTTCTTTGTGGAACTATTTAATAAATTACCTTTTATAAAAGGAATGGAAAGGTCACTGTTTTTAAAATAACCGCAGAGTTTAAAATTCTTTAATTTATAAGTATTAATATCCATATCGGGAATTTCTATATTTCCTGCAATAAGAGGAGTCTCCAAAGAACCTCTTGCCGAGATATCCATTTTCAATAAACCCTTAATTTTATATTTACTCAGAGGAGGATAGAGAGAGGTAATAGTTTCAACTTTTATTTGAGGAGAATTCAAAAATAAATCAATTGTCTTTTCAGAGCCGGTAGAAATAATCCCTCTACCTGTAATCGGATTCCCGTTCCAGAGAGCATAAACATCACTTATAAGGAGAAACTTATCTGCAAATTCGAAGTTACATCTGCCATGGTCTATGTTCTGCCCCATCATTGTCAGGGAAGCATCTGAGAAATTTCCTCTTGCCAGGATATCATTTTCACTGCCGCAGATTTCTATGGAAAAATCAGATATACCTGAAAAACCGGTCAATGCCATTTCAGGATATATTCCATGTAAACTGTCAAGATTAAAATTATTGCCGTCTGCATATAAATTTAAAACCGGTTTTTTGACATTTATTATATGCCCTGCAAGCTCGACTGAGCCTGAAGATGTATGGGCTGTAAGATTACTTATACTAAGGGTTTCATTGAAATAAGTAAAAGAAGTTTCAAGACCCTGAAAATTTAATCCCATAAAGCTTAAGCCTTTAGAAGATGATATATCAGCACTTACAATAGGATTATCCTTATGACCGAGAATAAAAACTTTAGAATTTACGAAACCATTTAATTTAAATTTTTCCAGTTCCGGTATAAAGAGTGACATGTATGCAGGGTTAATATCTTTTGCTTCCAGAGTTATATTCATATCAGGTTCTTTCGGTTTCTCAGGAATGCCAGCAAAACCTTTAAGACGTATCTCTCCTCCTCCGAACAAACATGTTGCCTCCTGAATGTGAAGTTTTTTCTCCCTGAATGATCCTCTGCCATAAAAATTTTTACAGGTTTTTCCTTTTAATTTTATTATCCGGGACGTTATGGTAGACAGAAAAAGTGCTTCATGAGCCGGGCCTGTTATCAATGTTTTAATGGAAACAGTTCCTTTTATTTTATATTTTTCAATTTCAGGGAAAAATTTATCGATTACAGGATCTACCTGAAAATCAGGACAATCAATTGATAATTCTACAAAAGGTTCTTTTCGAAGAAAAGAAATAGTACCGGAAACATTAACGAAAGAATGGTCCCTTCTGCCCTGAATATCCAGAAGAGTGAGACTATCTCCTTTAAACCTCATGTTTCCTTTGATATCATTCACATGAACCTTACCTTCGAAACAATCGACAGAGCCTTCTCTTATATTTCCATCTCCGTCTATATTCAAAAAAAGCTCACCATTTTTTTTGGGAAATAACGAAAGAGATAAGGCAGTATTTATTTTACCTCCTGTAAAATTCAGGTGTTTTATATGGACAAGTTTTCCCCATTTTGATATATCTATATCTGAAAGCTCTGCCATGGCAGAGAATCTGGATGTTATATAATCGCCTTCTCCTTTCAGAGATAACCATGACACACCTTCACGACCGGTGATAAAAAAGTTAAGATAAGGATTTGCCCACAGATCAGCTGTTCCGTTAATATCAGTCATAGAAAACTTTAAAGGCAAATCTTTTCTATTGGATATTAATGTCAGCCTTCCATTTCTGATTTCCATAGAACCGTTAAAAGGTATTATCTTTTTTTCACCTGCCTTAAAAAGCTCCTGGACATTCCATTTACCTTCAGAAGAACAGGTAACATTCATTACAGGATTTATTACTGAAACATGACTTATACATTCCAGAGGTTCACTATTTTTCAAATAATTTTTCAGATGATATTCTACTATTACAGTATCTGCTGTTATTATTTTTTCACCTTTCATGGAAAGTAAAGCGATATTTTTCAAAGTAATATGAGACAGATTAAAGGCTACACTCTCTACAGAAAAAGTACCATTAATTTTTTTCTGTATTTCCTTACCTATTACTTTATCCCACGGGTAATTTTCTAAAGACATATAAATAAACAGGCACGATAAAATAATAACAGTCAATAATATGGATAAAATTATTTTTTTTCTCTTCATAAAAATAAATTCTCTGGTCTTATTATCGTGACGCGTGACGCATGAAGCGTGACGCGAGGATTACTTACAGGTTGTTATGACCACAATAAATTCTGATAACTTATGAAATATGCTATAAATTCTTCAGGAATAGAAAATATTCTAGTTCATAGAACAAATATCCTTTATAGTCAGTTTTATAAAGTGTTATAATTTATTTTTCTGTTAAACACTATATTTTTGCACGTTTTAAAAAAATTATAATTTCTTACATATTTGAATAAAATTATGTAAGAACAAAAAGCTATTAGCTTTTAGATTTGTTCTTTAGTCTAATTGCTAATATCTAATTAACCTTAAACTTAAGAATTACAACTGTTTTTAAGAAATCTACAAAAGTATAGGAGCTAAAAAAATTCTTCCAGGAAAATTATAAAAAAAGGATTTTTCTGCTACATGACTAAATAATATTTATCAGGATAATAAAATAAACATTCATTATTAGAAAGGCGGTTGTTTTATGAAAAAATTCATTATTACAACAATTTCTTTATCTTTGATTCTTATATGCCTTACTCTGAACCTTTCGGCTCAGGAGGTTATAAGAGTTTATATTGACGGGAGAGAACTTTTTTTCGACGTACCTCCGACTCAAAAAGACGGTTTTACACTGGTCCCTCTGAGAGCCATATTTAACGGTCTGGGAGCAACAGTAAAATACGACAGCAATACAAGAACCATTACTTCAAACAAAGGTGCCACCACAGTACAGCTCACGCTGGACAGCACCAACGCCTATGTAAACGGCCAGATAAGAAAACTTGATATGCCTGCCATGAGCATAAACGAAAGAACCCTTGTGCCTTTAAGATTTGTAGGAGAAGCTTTCGGGGCAAAGGTAAAATGGGACGGAAAAACAAGATCCATATTTATCAGCACACAGGATATGCAGGGTACTCCTCAGGGTGCTCCGGCAATCTATGCAATTATGCACAGTGCCACAGGTACTCTGGGAGCAGGTGAGGTATTAACAGTAACTTTAATTGGTACACCCGGTGGTAAGGCTACATTTGATATACCGGGCATAATAACCGGAATTACGATGAATGAAGTAAGCACTGGAAAATATGAAGGTACCTATACGGTAAAATCTTCCGACTCGGGGAAAGATTTTCTCATTACAGGATATCTGTCAAAGGATAATTCTGCTCCTGTAGCAGGACAGGCAGAAAAAAAAATATCTATGGGACAGGTAACAGACAGTATAAAAATCATTTCAATATCTCATAATGCTTCTCCACTCTTTCGTCCGGGAGATGTCATGGAAGTAATTCTCACAGGAACTGCAGGAGGACAGGCTACATTTGATATAGGCAATATAATCAGAGGACTGAATATGGTTGAAATTCAGGCAGGTACCTATAAAGGAACCTATACGGCAAAGGGCTCAGATAATATTTCAAACGGTTTCATAACAGGATATTTAAAAAAAGATAATACTTCTGTAAACCTTCAGGATAATGTACCGGTCAATATGGGTTCTGTACAGCCACCTCCTGTGGAAGAAATAAAGATTTCTTCTTTTACTCATAATGCAACGAAATCTCTCAAAAAAGGCGATGAACTCAGGGTTACACTGAAAGGCACCCAGGGATGCAATGTCTTTTTCGATATTACCAACTTCAAATCAAATATCCCTATGACTGAGATACAGCCCGGTATTTATGAAGGTATCTACAGGGTGTTACCGGGAGACAATGTAAGAGAATCTTATCTTCTGGGACATCTTTCAAAGAGCGGGAAAGAGGCCCCTGTATTTCAGACAGGTCCTGTTACATTTGCCGGTATTTCTCCTTCAGTATCGGAAGTTTCACCGAAAAACGGTGCAACAGTAGAAAGTGACAGACCCAATATATATGTAACCTTTGATACGCAAAAAGGAAGCCTGATAAATCCTCAGACGGTAAAATTACTTGTAGACGGAGTGGATGTAACAGGGCAGGTTACGAAAGCCCCTATGTTTATATCATACAATCCGGCAAATCCTCTTCCCTTGAGAAGAAATATATGGGTCGAACTTACTGCACAGGATGAAAATGGCAACAGTGTACAGCACGGATGGTCTTTTATTATATCACCTGCTGCAAAAGGTCTGATTTCTTCTGCATCTCATAACGGACAGTTACCGCTGAAAATAGGACAGAATCTGCAGGTTACCATGTACGGTGCAGGCGGATGTGTTGCATGGTTTGAAATAATAGGCCTCATAAACATAACTATGAAGGAAACGTCAAGCGGTATTTATTACGGGGAATATCCTGTAACATCTGTAGCAAAAGCATCGGGAGCAAAAATCATTGTCCATTTGAAAAATCAAGCGACAGAAGATACTCTGGTAGTAGAACCTCCTGTCACATTTGACGTGGAACAGGGATTTAATGCGCCAAATATAACAAGTGTACAAAACGGTCAGAAGGTAACCTTCCCGATTGAAATAAAGGGCACAACAAAACCCTATGCAACTGTTGAGATAACCTATGAATATCAAACAAATTTATTCAATGTGTTACCTGTAAAAGGTGTGGCAGGAACAAAAAGGCTTTCAGCAGACGAAAAAGGATATTTCTATGATAAATATACCTCTATCTTCGGCTCCGGCACACAGCATACTATAACTGCTACCGCCATAGATAGTGCAGGCAATAAATCTCCTCAGACTGTTATTATTGTAACGGAACAGTGAGTCGTGAATAGTGATTAGTGAGTCGTGAAGACAATCTTTCACTCACGACTCACTAATCACTATAAAGATATATGAATAAAATCATTTCTCTTGCTTCAGAAGAACCTGACCTGACTGTCCTTATGGGGACCAAGGCATCCAACCTCAACAAATTGCTTCATCTTGGTTTTAATGTACCATCCGGTTTCTGCATCACGTCAGGGGTTTATCATGAACATATTGAAAAATCCGGTATAAATAACATAGAAATAAAAAATTCTCCTGAAGAGAAAATCAATATTCTGAAGGAGATAAGAGAAAAAATTATTAATTCACCGATAAATGGAAATTTAAAAAAAGAAATAGAGGAACATTTTCACCTTCTTGGAAGCAAATCAGTTGCAGTCCGCTCGTCATGTACGGCAGAAGATCTACAGAAAAATTCCTTTGCAGGTCAATATGACACATTTATTGGCATAACCACAGTTGAAGATTGCATTCAGTCCATAAAAAAATGCTGGGCTTCTCTATGGAATGAAAGAGTTTTTCGTTACAGGGAAAAATATAAAATCAATCACAGAGAAATCTCCATGGCAGTTATTGTTCAGACTTTAATAGAACCGGATTTTTCGGGTGTACTGTTTACCGTTGAACCGGTAAAAGGAGAAAAAGACAGAATTGTAGTGGAATATTGCCGGGGGCAGGGAGAAGCTCTTGTATCCGGCAGAATAACACCTGAGAGAATAATCATAGATAAAAAAAATCTAAAAATCATTGAAGAGACAAAAAGGGAATTTTCCAAAGAGCTTCTCAAAAAACTGGTAGAAGATTCATTAAAAATTGAAGATTTTTTTATGAGTCCCCGGGACATAGAATGGGCAATAAAAAATCAAGAAATCTATTTTCTTCAATCAAGACCTGTCAGCACTTTAAGTGAAGATAATTTTATATGGACAAATGCAAATACCGGAGAAGTTCTGCCTGATGTTGCCACCCCTGTAACATGGTCTGTAGCAAAGCTCTTCATAAAAGAAATTTTCCGTCAGATTCTTACCCTGACAGGCATAGAACTCGATAATACAGAGATAATAAAACTCATAGGAGGAAGGATTTATTTCAATTTAAATGTGGTTACAGGTATATTTAAAGCTTTACCGGGGATGAAAGACAGGGAATTCAGCGACGTGCTGGGAGGCATGCAGGGAAAAAAAATAGAAGGTCTTCCTGAAATATTACCTGAAGATATAGTAAGATTTAAAATAAACCCCTGGAAGGTTCTATTCAGATTACCTGCTCTTCTTCTATGGTTTATACTTAATCCTCCTTCAAAAGGTTTTTCCTTTATAGATATAATCAGAAAAGACACTGACCTGTTAATGGAAAAAGATATTTCCTCTATGACAGATGAAGAACTATTCGGCCATTTCCATAACATAATGGAGAAATTTCATGATATCGCACAACTTGTTTCCTGTGCAGGAAGCGGAATGAGTTACTTTAATATTCTTAACAAAATCTGCCGTCACTGGCTTTCCGATAGTGATTCTTCAATTTCAAACAGTCTTATGTCCGGTATGGGTAATATGGAATCCGCTCTGAGCGGGCTGGATCTATGGAAACTATCTATTTTTGCCTCTGAACATGAACAAGTAAAAACCATTATTATGTCCGAACATAATTTTGAGGAAACAGAGATATTACTCAAAAAAATTCCGCAGGGAAGAGAATTTTTATCAAAATGGAATAATTTCATAAAAAACCATGGTCATCATACAAGAGGAGAAATAGAACTTTATAATAAAAGATGGTCTGAAGAACCTGACTGTATACTGGATAGAGTAAGATTTTTCATAAACCAGAAAGATACCTGTAATACTGTAAAAGAATATGAAAAAAGAACTGAAGAAAGAGATTTTTTAGTAAAAAAGCTCAGAAAAATGTTAAATAATCCATTAAAAAGATATATCTTCAATCATGTTCTTCTCCAGGCCTCTTCAGGGCTTGTATTCAGAGAAAACATTAAAAGTGAAGCAGTAAAAAGGATCTTCATATGCAGGCTCATTCTCCTGGAAGCTGGCCGCAGGTTTCACGGAAAAGGGATCATGGAAAAAGATGATGATATTTTTTTTCTGGAACTTCAGGAAATAGAAGATTTATTTAAAAGTAGATTAAATAATAGAGGAGAAATAATAAGGGAAAGAAGATATGACTATGAAAAAAATCTAAAAATCACTCCGCCTCCTGTTATAAAAGGAAATTTCGACTGTTTTGTCACCGAAGATATTAACGTGAGTAATGAAATTTTTAATGGAATCGCAGTAAGTCCGGGCGTTGTAACAGGCCATGCCAGGGTTATACTTAACAGTGACAGAGACGAAAAAATTCTCCCTGGCGAAATTCTTGTTGCTCCTTTTACAGACCCGGGCTGGACTCCTTACTTCATTTCTGCATCTGCAATAGTCATGGACATGGGAGGTATGCTCAGCCATGGCAGTATTGTCGCCAGGGAACTTGCCATACCTGCCGTAGTGAATGTTGGGCCTGCCACAAAGATTATAAAGACAGGTCAGCTCATAAGGGTAGACGGAAATAACGGAACAGTAGAAATATGTATATGAGAATCGTAACGCGTAACGCGTCACGATATATAAGATTTTGGTTACTAATTTACCTGTTTCGGTCCTTAGCTCAGATCAGTAACAGGTAATTTCGCCGGTCAGTGGTCACTGCTTATCAAATCATTGAGCATCTGAATATATCCCTGAACTGCTTCATTAAATAACTGTCTTCCCAGTTCTTTATCCGCTTCTCCCTGATCGCCGTTTATAACACCTGTAGAGGTATAAGATCTTGTTTTTTCAAGGCTTGTAAAATAAGTATAAGGAGGAGTATGTTTTGCAAAATGCTCCTTCTTGACCATTTTCTCATAAAGATAAAGCATCATTGATACCTCTTCTGCTGTAGCATGGCCTGATGACGAAAAATATACCG
Source organism: uncultured Synergistia bacterium (assembly GCA_964431735.1). GTDB lineage: Bacteria > Vulcanimicrobiota > SpSt-956 > SpSt-956 > JAKJGF01 > CALARM01. The sequence continues at coordinate 52,682 of CAYSLJ010000008.1, forward strand.
TTCGCAGACTCTGAACTTTTTTAATATCCCACCATGCAACAGAATAATAGCTTACACCCGGTAATTCGAAGCAGAGATTCTGAAAGGCACAGATTATACTTGCTTCGTTCAGGCCATGGCCATTGACCATAAGAAACTGACGAAATCCGTGCAGATAAAGGGCTCTTACGATATCTTCTATAAGTTTCTGAAGGGTTTCAGGTCTCACTGTTACAGTGCCGGTGAAAGCCATATGTGGCACCATGGACAGGCCAAAATTTATACATGGTGTCACTATAGTAAAAGTTCTGTTTCCAACTTCAAGGGCTATCTTTTCAGAAATATAACTGTCTGTTCCCAGTGGCAGCGAAAGGCTGTGCTGTGCAACGCTTCCTACCGGTATTATAATAGCTTTTCTGCTTTCCAGATATTTTTCTACTTCGTGCCATGTCATTTCTAATAGTTCCAAAATAACACCACTTTCTACTGCAGTGAGCATAGATAATACATATAATCTTATCGTAACGCGTAAGGGGGAGGAAATTTTTTATTACATGCTTATGCTCAGATCAGTAAATATTTATATATAAAAATTTTATTGTAAAGATTTCTTCTCTAAAGCAGCCATAGCATCTTCTCTGTTACATATGGCTGATTCATTACATGGGTCAAGGGTAAGAACCCTGTCAAAACATCGGATAGCTTCATCATATTTATCCTGGTAAAACAATGCCGATCCCTTTTCAAGCCAGGTGTTAAGATCATCAGGATAAACAGAAAGCACATTATCAAAATAATAAACAGCCTGATCATATTTTTCCTGATAGAATAAAACAAGTCCTTTACAGAACCATGCATCAATATTCCTGGGACTGAGATCCAGTGTTTTATCAAAACATTTTATGGCCTCACCGTATCTGCCAAGGTTTGTCAGGGATTTTCCCTTATTGACGAGTGCTTCAGGATAATTCGGAGAAAGTTCCAGAGCCTGATCAAAAAAGGATATGGCATCTTCATATCTCCCGAGCTTCGATAGAGTGAGCCCCTCCTGAAAGAGCTGTTTTCCTCTGGGGGAAAAGAGTGAATTCAACATAAATTTTAATCTCCATAATTATTTTAACAATATCACATTTACTATAGTTTTGCACTTTTTAAAAAAATTATAATTTCTTACATAGTTGAATTAAATTATTTAGCTAATTGCCATTGCATAACTTTTATCTAAAGCTTTATTTTACGCCATTAAAAATGAAATTTCCTATACTCTTAAATTATGTAAGGCTCGAAAAGCTATTAGCTTTTAGTTTATGTTCTTTAGTCTGATTGCTAATTAGCCTTAAATTTAATAATTACAAATGTTTTTAAGAAATCTGCAAAAGTATAGTTATAATTTGCTATTTTTTTAAAATAATTCTATAATAATTCATATAATTTAAATTATCCATAGATAATCCTCCCGTTACGCATTAAGCGTTACGAAAACAATAATTCTACAACATTATATTTTATATTCATACAGAAGGGAAGAGAAAAATATGGAATTAAGAAAATTTGTTGCTCCTGAATTCATTTTCGGAGAAGGAGCAAGATTACAGGCAGGTAGATATGCCAGACATCTGGGGGCCAGAAAAATTCTGCTTGTAACAGATAAAGGTGTAATTGCTGCAGGATGGGCAGAAGAAACAGCTTCATCCCTTAAAAAAGAAGGGCTATCATGCGAGATTTTTTCAGACATAAGCCCAAACCCCAGAGCAGAAGAAGTTATGAAGGGAGCAGAAATATACAGGGATGAAGGGTGTAATTTTATAGTATCTGTAGGAGGAGGCAGCCCTATGGACTGTGCCAAAGGTATCGGTATAGTCTCTTCCAATAAAGAACATGTCCTTCACTTCGAAGGTGTTGATATGGTTTCAATTCCCTGTCCTCCACTCATATGTATTCCCACTACGGCAGGAACATCTGCAGATGTCTCACAATTTGCCATCATTTCAGACAGAGAAAGAAAGGTAAAAATAGCTATTATCAGTAAAGCAGTTGTCCCTGATATAGCACTGATAGATCCTGTCACATTGACAACTATGGACTCATATCTCACTGCCTGTACCGGCATGGATGCCCTGTGTCATGCAATCGAAGCATATGTATCCAATGCCAGTTCACCTGTTACAGATCTCAATGCGCTTGAGGCAATAAGATTGATAACAGAAAATTTAATAGAATCAATAAATAATCCCATGTCCATGAAATACAGAAATAATATGATGCTGGCCAGCCTACTTGCAGGGCTTGCCTTTTCCAATGCAAGCCTGGGAGCAGTCCATGCCATGGCACACAGTCTGGGAGGATTTCTGGATTTTCCCCATGGAGAGGCCAATGCCATTCTATTAAGCCATGTAATATCCTATAATTATGATACAGCTTCTGAACGTTATAACAAAATAGGAGAATACATGAACCTTAAAATAAATAGTGACAGACGAAAATCTATCTGTGAAAAAATAGACCGGTTAAGAACTGAAGCAGGTATTACTTCCACACTGGGGCAAAAAGGCATGAAGAAAAGTGATGTTCCACAGCTGGCCTATAATGCAATAAGGGATGCATGTATAGTAACAAATCCTAAAATAGCTGAACAAAAGGATATAGAAAGAATTTATGAACAGGCCTTATGATAAAGATAATAAATATGAATCTCTTCGTGAACGAATTATAGGACTCGGTGAACATTCCATAAGGAAAAGCTATTACCCTGAACTTCAGGAAAGGCTGGCAGAACTGGAAAAATTTCGCTCTCTCCTGGATCAGAGCAATGATGCCATATTTCTGGTTCAGATACCTACCGGTATCCTTATGGATGTGAATGAATCTGCCTGCAGCCAGCTAGGATATAAAAAAGAAGATCTTTTAAACAGACCTTTTGGAAATATTACAGATGATGAGAGGATAAAAAAATTACTGAAAAATAAACATAGTATCAATGAAAAAAGACAGACATTAAAGATAATATTGAAGAAACGTAACAACCACGATTTACCGGTAGAAATGACTGTAAGAATTGTTAATTTCAACAGTATATTTTATGCCGTTATAGTAGCAAGAGATATAACGGAAAGAATAAAAGCAGAAGAAGAAAAGAAAAAACTTCAAAAGCAGGTTCTTCATGCTCAAAAACTTGAAAGTCTTGGTATTCTCGCAGGAGGCGTTGCTCATGACTTTAATAACATACTGACAGGTATTCTGGGACATGTTGAACTTGCTCTGAGAGACATGTCTGCAGGGCCTGATTTAAGAAACAGACTGGAACAGATTCGCCTGTCTTCAATAAAAGCATCGGAACTAACCAGACAGATGCTTTCTTACGCAGGACTAGGCAAATTTTCAATTCAACCTGCAAATCTTTCAGTACTGGCAGAGGATACGGGAAAATTTATGGAACTATCTATTCCTGCAAAACATATATTAAAATATAATTTTCAGAAAAACCTCCCTCTCTGCTACTGTGACATATCACAATTACGTCAGGTAATTATGAACCTGATAATAAATGCTTCGGAAGCTACAGGGGAAAAAGACGGAGTAATTACAATAAATACAGGAACAATAAAATGTGACGCAACTTATCTGTCTGAAAGTTATCTTCATGAAAATCTTTCCGAAGGTCTTTACATTTATATTGAAGTAACAGATACTGGATGTGGCATACCAAAAGACAATCAGGATAAAATCTTTGATCCTTTCTTTACTACTAAATTTACGGGGAGAGGCCTTGGACTTGCAGCAGTACTGGGTATTATAAGATATCACAGAGGAACAATAAAACTCATCAGTGAACCGGACAGGGGAACAACTATAAGGTTACTTTTACCTGCTTTTACTTTTATTTCAGAGGAAAAGACAGAACATGAGAGTAAAATAAATCTCCCTCAATGGAAGGGTAAAATACTGGTAGTCGATGACGAAGAATGTATTTGTATCGTAACTAAAGCTATACTTGAAGAGCTGGGTTTCACCGTAATAACAGCAGGTGACGGGAAAGAAGGACTGGAATTATTTAAAAAACATAAAGAAGAAATATGTGCCGTAATACTTGATATAACTATGCCGAAGATGAGCGGCATAGAAACACTCAAGGAGATAAGTCTCATTAATAATAATGTAAAAATTATAATTACAAGTGGTTATGAAGGTAAAGCCGCTTTTAAGGATTATATAGAGGGACAAACAGACTGGTTTTTACAAAAACCATTTGAAATAAAAGAACTAGTAGAAATACTGGAAAAAATAGGTTTGTAAAAGTTCCCATATTGGGGGAAGAAAAAATAAATAAAAACTTGAAAAGATACGTCAGTCTTAATAATTATTTGAAGGAAAAATTCGGCACCAGAGTACATAAAGTACCTCTTGATGCAGGTTTTACCTGTCCCAACAGGGATGGTTCCAAAAGTACAGGAGGTTGTATATACTGTAACAGTCTCGGTTCAGGTACAGGTGCATCGCAGGAAGGCAAATCCATTGAAAAACAGATGGAGGAAGGAATAAATTATCTTTCAAAAAGATTTAAAGCACAGAAATTCATAGCCTATTTTCAATCCTATTCTAACAGCTATGGCTCCGTAAAAAAATTAAAAAAATTATATGATTCCTCGCTCATAGATGACAGAGTAATCGGACTCTCGATAGGAACAAGACCTGACTGCCTGAATAAAGAAATACTTGACCTTCTGGAAGATTATCAGAAAAAAAATTATATGGTATGGCTGGAAATAGGTCTTCAATCAGTACAGAATAAGACCCTGGAACTTATAAATCGACATCACACCGTTGAAGATTTTCTCACTGCTCTTAACATGGTAAAAGAGAGAGGGTTACCTGTCTGCACTCATATAATATTCGGACTTCCCGGAGAAGGTTACAGAGACATGATGGAAACAGCAAAAAAACTTTCAAAACTCCCTGTTGACGGCGTTAAATTTCACAGTCTTTATGTAATTAAAGGAACTCCTATGGAAAAACTCCTTCATAAAGGTATCTATAAACCAATGACAGAAGAAGAATATGTAAATATTATCTGTGAAGCAATTGCGCTTCTACCGGAACATGTTGTAATACAGAGACTTACGGGAGACCCGAAAAAAGGAGAACTGGTAGAACCTCAGTGGACTATGAACAAACAGAGAACACTGTCGCTGATAGAAAAAAAACTCATAGAAAGAGATCTGTGGCAGGGAAAGTTTTTTATATAATACAATATTAGATTTGTATTTTATACAATAATATTATATAGAATACAAATCTATATAATATTATTATATATATTAAAATTATATAGAATACAAATATAGATAATATTACTGTATAGATAAAAAACATATACAATAAAATTATATAGATTACAGAAAATCAGGCAGATAATTTTTTATATCGAATCAAAAAAAAGATGTATTTATGCCGTCATGCATTACGCATAATCAGGCACCTGTTTTTTATATAACGGAAAAATTTAACCTGATGGATTATAAATTCAAATAAGTTATAAAATACACTTTATTGAGGTGAGCATAAATAATAAATATCTGCTCTCGTGACGCGTAACGCGTTACGCGTGACGGGAGGAAGACTGTTATTACATGCTTATGCTCAGGTCAGTAATATAAACAGGAATAATCTATGAATAATAAAAAAGATAAAATAATCGGCTGTCTCCTGGGAACAGCTTCAGGTGACAGCATCGGCCTTCCCTGTGAAGGACTTTCAAAAAAAAGATTGAAGAAAATCTACGGGGAAATAAAAGGTCATTCTTTTTTCTTGAATAAAGGCATGGTATCAGATGATACGGAACATACCGCTATAGTAGCAAAAGCCCTTCTGGAAACAGATGGCGACGCAAAAGCTTTCACTGAAAATCTCTCCTGGAAATTGCGTTTCTGGTTTATGTCACTCCCTACCGGTATCGGTATGGCAACACTGAAATCCTGTATAAAACTTTGTCTCGGCTGGCCGGGAGATAAAAGCGGAGTCTTCTCTGCAGGAAACGGGCCTGCCATGAGAAGTGCCATTATAGGTGTTATGTACGGTGAAGACAGAGAAAAAATGAAAGAACTCGTAAGGGCTTCCACACATATAACCCACAGAGATCCGAAAGCAGAATACGGCGCTCTGGCAGTTGCCCTTGCAGCTCACCTTTCAGATGCTTCACCTGAAGAATATTACAGAGAACTGGAACAGCTTATAGGAAAAGAAGGGGAAGAATTACTGAAGCTGGTAAAGAAAGCTATAGAATTTGTTTCCGCAGGAAAAAGCACCGAAGATTTTGCACTATCCCTGGGATCTGGGAGAGGTATAAGCGGTTATATTTACCACACAGTGCCGGCAGTGCTTTACTGCTGGTTCAAATACAAAAAAAATTTTCGTGCCAGTCTCACAGATATAGTGAAATGCGGCGGAGATACGGATACTACGGGAGCAATACTGGGAGCCATTACAGGTGCCGGAGGAGGGAAAGAAGTCATACCGGAAGAATGGCTTAACAACATATGGGACTGGCCCCTGTCGATAAAATGGCTCGAAGAACTGGGAAAAAGTCTCGGTGAAAATAATAAAAATACCGGGGCAAAACTGAATTTTGCCGGTTCTTTTATCAGAAATATCTTCTTTACTGTTATTGTTCTCCTTCACGGGTTCAGGAGATTACTGCCGCCTTATTAAGAGCCTATCCGAAAAGTCATCAAATACCTTCCGGTGTGTGAGGCTCTTCCGAAAAATCTATAATCCTCTTGCAAAAAAACTCTTATTACAGACTGCTACGATATTACATTTGTTTAATTTATAAATTACTGTTAATACGGTATATATTTTTCTCCAGAGCCTCACCCACCGGAAGGGTATAGAATAAATATTACTTTTCGGATAGATTCTAAGCCGGTGGGCAGATTATAAAGAATTATGTAACAGTAGCTCAAGGCTTTTCGGATAGATTTTAAGAGTATTACTGAAGTTTCTTTGGAAATTGCTCTTTCATTGCTTTTTTAACAACGTAATATGGACAACGTACATTTTAAGAATTATTTTTAAAATGCGAAAAGTCATTATTGTAAAATTTGCTTCTAATTTTTTACTATAAATTTATTAGAAATACATTAGAGCGTATTGGAAAAATACCAGCCCTACCGATAAGATTTTGCAAAGTTCCTTTCTAACTTATTGGTTATTTTCTACTATTTAGCCATTAAATAAATATTACCTTATTCATTTTTTGATAATTTTACAAATTTTACTATTAATTTTATCAGTAAAAATTCCATTTATTAGTTATCTTTTACTGTGCTCACGGGGACGACCTCGTTTATCGGCACGGATGGTTTCTGAAAAATATATTTTTATTTGCTCCCATTCTTTATCTGTTAAATCACTTGAATAATTCTTTCTTCCCATTTTTTTATTCCTCATTTTTCTTTTTTCGCTTTATCTTATTAGGAATTATTTACTAATTATTCAATTTCTCCTCTTTAATTTCAAATTATTTTCCGACACGCTCTAAGATGATATATATAAAAATTTCTCGTTACATAAGCGTAACCAGTGACTGAAGAAAAAATTTTTATTACATGCTTATGTTCAGGCCAGTAGGAATAATAAAAAAATTATGTTATAATAGACAAAAAAGTCAGGGGAATATGTGACAAAATGGTTTATAACGCAGTAATTATAGGAGCAGGTCTTGCAGGGTGTTCTGCCGCTCTGTCAGTAATAAAATCAGGGAAAAAACCTGTTATACTTTCGAGAGGACTCGGCAATCTTTATTCCTCTTCCGGGTATATAGATTTACTCGGTTATTATCCTGTTACAGAGAAAAAGCCTGTCATGTCACCTATTTTATCCCTTGAAAAATTGATAACTGAAAAGCCATACCATCCTTACAGCATAACAGGCATAGATATGATTAAAGAAGCTTTTTCATATTTTCTCTCAGTAAGTTCCGACATGGGTCTTCCCTACTGCGGATCTCTGGAAAAGAATATGCTTATGCCAACTACAGTAGGATCTCTTGTGCCTACCACAATCTTTCCTGAAACTGCAGACAGGGATTTAAACAGCTTTCAGAACATAGTAGTAACGGGGATAAAAGAACTGATAGATTTCTTTCCCTCCTACTTTGCGTCAAACCTGAAGGTTTACCTGGGCAGAAAAGTAGATTTCCTCAGAGTAGATCTTGGCTTAAAAATGGACAGAGAACTGAACAGTTATGATATTGCTCTTTTTATGGAACAGGAAAACATAAGAGATATGTTCATAAAACAATTAAAATCCATTTCTCCCGGCACCCTTATACTGGTTCCTGCTGTTATGGGAGTAACAAAATGGAAGGAAATCATTGCTTCCATAGAAGAAAAACTTCAGAGCAAAATACTTGAAATTCCCACCCTTCCTCCGTCTGTTATGGGATACAGACTGGGAGAAGCATTGCTTTCCTATTTAAAAAATAAAGGCGTGGAGATAATTATAGGCAATGGCGTGGATTATTTTAAAGGTGATAAATATATTGAAGAAGTCGGCATTACAGGGGCAAGTGGCAGGATAAAAAAATTCAGAGGAAAGAATTTCATTCTTGCCACAGGAGGCATACTCGGAGAGGGCCTTTCTGTTTATCCCGGGGAAATTAAAGAAACAGTATTTAATCTGCCAGTACTATATCAGAGTCCTCTATCTAAGGAAGATTTCTTCAATCCAGATGGTCAGCCTTTATCTTATGCAGGAGTTCAGGCAAACAGTAATCTTCAACCTCTGGATAGTTCAGGAAAAACAATATTTGAAAATCTTTTTGTTGCAGGGACAACTCTTTACGGGTATGATCCGTTCATTGAAAAAAGCGGGAACGGCGTGGCACTTTCTACAGGATATAAAGCCGGATTAATGGCGTGCAGGTGAAAAATATGAGTGACAAACACAATCTGGATCACTGTCTTAAATGCAGTATATGTCATACCCAGTGTCCTGTGGTAATGAGCTATCCTGCTTTCCCGGGGCCGAAACAGTTAGGGCCCGAGCTTGAAAGACTGAGGCTTGCAAGAGGAGAAGAAGAAGTTATGGAAATAGATAATATCCTCTCTTACTGCACGAACTGTAAAAGATGTGATGCAGCCTGTCCTCATGGCGTAAAACCTTCTTATTACAATCTTAAAAACAAAGAAAGACTCCGTTTACATCCTTCGGAACAGTTAAGGAACTGGATCCTTGCCCATAATGTATGGTGGGGGAAAATGGCAACCGTTGTTCCAGGATTCAGTAACTTTGCCCTTCAATTTCCACTGACAAAATTCGGCATGGGACTTTTCGGCATAGCAAACAGAAATCTGCCTGCCTATAAAAAACAGACTTTGAAGATAAAAAAAGAAGAAAAAAATAAAAAAGCCCTTTATTATTCGGGATGTTTCGCTTCTTTTAACGAACCGGAAATCATTCAAGCTACGGTAAATATACTTGAGGCCTGCAATTATCAGGTAGAAATTGCCCCTGTAGACTGCTGTGGAACACCTATGGTTACAAATGCCCTCTTCAATGAAACAAGAGACGTGGCAAAAAAAAATATAAAAATCTTCCTGCCATACATAGAAAAAGGTTATAAAATAATTACCACATGTTCAAGTTGTGGACTTGCATTAAAACAGGAATACAAGGATCTTCTGGCGGATGAAAACAGTGAAAAACTTTCAAAAAACACATGGGATCTCTTTGAACTACTGGAAGAGGAAAAAAGTCTTCCTTTTGACGGAAAGAAAATAGAAAAAGCTTTCTACCATGTGCCATGCCATTTGAAAGCACAGGGCACAGGCATACCTGCAGCACATATTCTAAGAGATTTTGCAGTAGAGGATTTAATTGTTGAAGATAGTTATTGCTGCGGTATAGCAGGAACTTACGGATTTAAGAAAGAAAAACATAATCTATCACTAAAAATTGGCTCTTCTTTATTTAAAGCTATAAAAAAAAGTAACACTTCACTTGTATTGACAGATTGTGGAACATGTAAAGTTCAGATTATCGACGGAACGGGCATTAATGTTAAACACCCTGCTGTTTTATTAAGTGATTTTATTTCCGGTCAGTAAATTTTTCACTTTTTTCGCTAATCCTTTAATTTCTTTATTAATTTATTTCATTATCCTTCAATAACTCTTCTGCCTTATGTTTCAATCTATTAAACTCTTCGTCCAGTTCGGAAGTATTAATTTCTTTTATCCTGTTTTCCTTCGCTTTCACCTCAATATTAAAAGCTGCCATACCAAGTTTTCTTGCTTCTATATTACGGGAAGTTCCTTTTATAGTATGGGCCACATATATTATTTCTTCTTTATTTTCCCCGGAAAGTTTATTTTTAAGTTCATAAATATTATTATCCAGATCTGTAATACTTTCCAGAAGTATTTCTTTGCAGAATTGCTCATCACCGCCGGTACGACTGAGAAATAACTGCCAGTTCAGAATTTTGTCTTCTTTTTCAGGTTTTACTAAATTTACTAAAACCGGAGTTTCTTTACCGGTATTGGAAGTTATTGCTGAAAGAAGATCTTCAGGATTTATCGGTTTTGATATATAACCATTCATTCCTGCTTTAAGACACTTTTCTCTGTCACCTTTAATTGCATGAGCGGTCATGGCAATAACAGGAACTTTATGGTCAAGAACCGCTGACTGTTCATCTCTGATTATTCCTGTAGCTTCCAGACCGTCCATCTCGGGCATCTGAATATCCATAAACACTATATCATATAAAGTTTTCTCCAGAATATTTATAGCCTCTCTTCCGTTTGATGCAACGTCTGCACTGTAACCGAGCTTATTCAGTATCTGAATTACTATTTTTTGATTGATATTATTATCCTCTACAAGAAGAATCTTTGTTTTGTATCTCTTCTGTTCTTTATATACCGGTGTTATAATAAATTCTTCTTTTTCTTTCCTTACCAGAGCCGTTACGAGACAGTCATAAAGCTGTGAAGGTTTTATAGGTTTTGTAAGATAAAAATTAATGCCATATTTTTCCAGATCTTCTCTGTCTACAGGCCTGTCAATTGATGTAAGAACTATAAGCCCCGTTTCTTTCAAATCCGGTTCTTTAATAATTTCTTTACACAGGGAAAGACCATCCATTCCGGGTATCTGCATATCTACGAGAGCAATTTCAAAAGGGCATCCTTTAAGGCTGGCATCCTTTAATTTTTCCAGGGCAATAAAGGCATCTTTTGCTTCATCAAACAGACAGTGCCATAATTCTAAATACTCTCTGAGTATATAACGATTTGTTTCATTATCATCCACTATAAGTATATAATTACCTGTGAGATCTCCCATAATGTCTGTCTTCTTCTCCAGCTCTTTCTGATGTTCAAATAAAGCGGTGAAGAAAAAACTGGAACCTTTCCCTTCTTCACTGATCACTCCAATATGGCCTTTCATCATCTCTACAAGATATTTTGAAATAACCAGACCCAGACCTGTTCCTCCATATTCTCTTGTTGTCGAAGCATCTACCTGTGAGAAAGATTTAAAAAGTCTGTCCATACGACTCTGAGGAATTCCGATACCTGTATCCCGTATGGTAAATTTTATAAGACTTTCTCCGTCTCTTTGATCTTCCAGATTAACCCTTAAAGATATATCTCCTTTTTCAGTAAACTTGACTGCATTACCCATAAGATTAATTAAAACCTGACATAATCTTCCCGGGTCACCTTTCAGATATATGGGAACATTGATATCAATAAGATAAGAAATTTCCAGTTCTTTTTCCTGACCTTTTATGGCCAGCATATCCATTATATCTTCAATAATCAATCTCAAATTAAAATTAATTGATTCAAGTTCCAGGTTACCTGATTCTATTTTAGAAAAATCCAGTATATCATTGATTATATTCAAAAGTGATGTAGCAGAGGTTTTTATTATATGTGCCAGATCCTTCTGTTCTCTTTTCAGTTCCGTATCAACAAGCAATCCTATGGCACCAATAATTCCATTCATGGGTGTACGAATTTCATGACTCATATTGGCGAGAAACTGACTTTTGGCTATACTGGCGGCTTCTGCCGTTTCCTTTGCTTTAAGCAACTGTTCATTGGTGCTGGCCAGTTCCTTTGTTCTATCACTTACAATACTTTCAAGTTCTTCTTTGGATTTTATGAGTAATTCCTGCGCTTCCTTACGAAGGGTAATATCTCTGGAAATGCCCGCTATACCTATGACAGAACCTTTATCATCATAAATAGGACTTTTAATGGTTTCAACCCATTCCATTCTCTTTGTTTTATCGGCAATAGGCTCTTCCATTACTTTTCTTATGCCTGAACTTATAATTTCTCTGTCATCTTTTATATATTTTTCCGCCATGTGAGAAGGCCATATGTCATGATCGCTTTTATTTATTACATCCTTAACGCCACAGGTCATAAGAAAAGGTTCATTTACCGCTATATAAAGACTTTCTCTGTTTTTAAGCCATGCTATGTCAGGAATATTATCAAGTAATGCTCTCTGCTGTTTGTCCTTCAATTTTAACTGTTCCGAAGTAATTTTTAAATTCTTTTCTGTTTCAGTCTTCTCTGCTATTTCTCTCTGAATTTCTTTTATATATAATTTCTGTATATAACTGTAATTTAAAATCAACGGAATTGCGAGTAGAAGAAAGAAAATACCCCACAGAAAAGATATTATCAAATGCTCATCCAGGAATTTGGAGACATAACTGATATTATATTCCGCACCTGAAAGATAAATATTCCCATTTTTTGACACTTCAGGAATTACTACTGTACGAAAGGTACCCCATCTGTCCGTATAGGTAACATAAACAGGTTCTTTTTTATTAAAGGTTTCTTTCAGTTCATCACTGCAATCGTCATATATACTGAAATACCTGACTTCTTTATGTTCCTTTAATTCTTCATCTGTAGCGCTTGAAGATGTAATATATATATGACCGCTCCGTTTAATTACCGTATAAAGATATTTAAAACCCGCCCTATTTGCACAATCGGTAAGCAATGTTATATTCTTCCGATCCTCTTCTTCTGTTATAGATTTTTTATCTTCTGCTCTGTCATGGAAATCTTCTGGAAGAATATATTTTATTGCATTTGCACCTGTATATAACCTGTTATCAATATTTTTTATTATATCCTCTTTAAGGGAAAAATAATTCCACATTGTATAAACAAGAACACCAAGAATATAAAAAACTATAGCTATAATCAATAACCTGGCTTTTTTTATCTGATTTATATACATATTGTTATAGGATCCTTTAAAATTCATATTTATACAAATAATATAACACAAAATCCAGTTATTTAACAGATTATTACCATTGTTTTATATTGCAAAATTTTTTTTCACTTGAAGTAATTTTAAAAAACTGCTATAATTATTTTAAAAAGATTATAAGCTTTATGTAAATTTGAAAGGAACTATCTATTCCTGATGAAAAAAGGATTTACTCTTATTGAAGTATTACTCGGTACCGGTCTGGCAGGGGTTTTACTAGTAATGATGTGCGGGGTATTCGTCTATGGTCTTAATGCAATAGAAAAAGGTCGTATAAGAACAACGGCATTAAATCTTGCTGACAGAAAAATTTCGGAATCTCATAATATGATGAAAACATTAACACCTGAAGGAAAAATAAAAGGTGATAAATTGAGTGCTGTTGTTTCCGATAACAGGGTAATAAAGTTCAACGGGAGCAATGTTAATCCGGCAGAAAATTATCCCATATGGGATCCCGGCGGTGTTTCTGTAGAAGCAGAAGGAACTGTTGCAATAAAAGGTACAGGAGATTTCAATTACATATATGCTTTAACAGACTACGCTGATAATATAAAAAAAGTCAGTATTGAAGTATACTGGCTGGAAGGTAAAGTTGGTTCTAAAAAAATTTTTCTGGAAAGTCTCGTATCCAGACATCAGTAGCAAAGGCAGGAAAAATTTTTAATGATAAAGTTTTCAAGGAAACCGGCATTACTATCGCAAAATACTCGCTGTATAAAACCATGTTCACATAAAAAAGGTGGATTTTCCATTGCTGAACTGGCTATAGTAATAACAATTTTCTCCTTTATTCTGGTTGCAATCTATACAATTCTGGACTCAGGTCTTAAAGCATGGAATATAGGAGAAAAACGTACTGATCTGCAGAATAACGGGGAAATAATCCTGAGAAGAATGGTTCACGAAATGTCTATAGCAAGCCAGAGATCACTTGTCCTGGATATTTCAGGTCATGAGAGAAGTGCCGGGGATATTGTGCATGAATATATATGTTTTGAATCTCCGGTAAAAGACGGAGAATTCAAATATCAAAAAGACAAATTCGGAACACCTGTCTGGTATGGATATATAATATATTATGTTCATGAACAGGATACAGATACAGATCCCAACGGTATAAACATACCCAAAAAACTTTATAGAAAATATATTGACCATGGAGAAAGAGCCATGCCTGTACCGGTAAGCAATATAGAATCTTTACTGACAGTGCCTTCTTCCCCTTCTCCCGAACACAGAGAAATAGCTACCAATGTAGATACCTTTGATGTTACGAGAGACGGGTTTATTGTAAAGATAAAACTTGCATACAGAAAAGCCATTACAGATAGAAAACAGGAAGGAGCAAATTATTCCATTTCAGGCACGGCAAACAATAAAGGCACAGACTATTTTGAATTACAGGCATCGGTAGAACCGAAAAATTAAATATTTTGCTATTATAACTATACTTTTACAGAATCTTATAAAAGCCTTATCTGTAGTGAACAGGCAATGGTTCACTACGAGGTAAATGAATGGTTTTATTAAAAAGTGCGAAACTATAGTATTATAAAATAAATAAAAAAGGAGAGAAAATTTATGAAAAATTCAGATAATGGTATGGTTCTTATCAGTATACTTCTTTTAACAGTTCTCCTGACAATGCTTACTGTATCAATGGTTTTTATAAGCACCAACCATCTTCAAATGATGGGAAATATAGAACAGAAAATGATTGCCCTGAAAGCTGCAGAAGCTGCGGCAGAATATGCCATGACTAGACTGAATATTCCCGATCGGCCCTGGGCCGTGTGGGATCCAAACCATGAAACTCCTTCAGCTTCCGATGATACGCCGGATCCAAACGCAAATATTACTCTTCGTTTAAAAGGAGCCACTGCCTATATAAATTTTACAGGAAGCCAGTATCTTTCATATAATAATCTTAAAGGTCAGAATCCTGTAAATAGAAGCATTATCGGTGAAACAAAACTATCGGGAACTATTCCTGCGTACAGTGCTGAACTGATCTGTATCGGGAAAGCAGGTCCGGAACATGGCGATGGCCCGATAAAATACGTGAAGGTTATTTTTATAAGAAACGACATATATCCCTATCCCATAAATTCAGATGGCCAGATAGATTTTGAAAGTGCGGGAGACATAAAAATATTCGGCAATAATTCTACGTCTCCCGGTTATATACATTCAAACTGGGACGGAGATACGGAAGATATAAATAATCCAAATTATTACAGCATCAAATCAGAACTGGGCAGCGGAAATGTAGATATGCTGGGAGGAGTGGCGTCTGCAGTAGGTCCGGTAACATTGAACAGAGCCCAGGAAAAAGATGTAGTTGTGGCTATGAACCCCGATGGCAGAGAAGAATTTGAAGATATTGATATAGACAATGTCCTTAAAAATGCAAAAGATACATCACCGAAGGAAGTAGAGCCGGGAACTTTTATAGTTACTCCCAGATATTATATAAAAGAAGGTATAAAAAATGAACAGGGACAGGATTTTAACCTGATCAGTGCCGCTGTAAAAGGCTTTGAGTCAAAAGGTGGAAGTCTGTCACCGGAACAACATATACCGGGTCTTCTCAGTAAATTAAAGGGATGTAACGAACCGGGCTTTCCTCCTGATGTTGAAGAATTAAAACAGACAACCTATAAGCCTGAAGATGGATGGACTGTTAATTTTACCGCAAAATCAACACAGGACTGGATTACCGTTATGGAGGCTCACGGAGAAAATGAATTCAAAGACTCGGAGGGCAAAGTTCTGGGATGGGACAGAGTAGTAGCCACAAAATACTGGATAGGTGTGGACTGGAAATTAACTGCTTCAAGACAGGAACAATATCAGGATCCCAACACAGGTGAATGGAAAGAAAAAACTGTAACTGAAACTCAGGAAAACACATGGAGCCATCTGGGGCCCATGAGTGAAATAGGAGATGTTTCCTTCACTCTTGATTCAACCAACAACTGGGGTAACAAACCTCCTCCCGATGGTGTAATTGGTTCCTGCTCATATGTATTCGGCCTGGCAAAACTGGATTCTCAGGGAAATCTTGCAAAGTTTGTTCAGGAAGGTCAGTGTAACGGAGACCTGGGGCTGGACCTTAAAGTAAATCAAGAAGGAGACACGTTACTCTGTGACCTGGACCTTGTAAAAGATATTTATGTATGCAAGGATGATACAAGTAAACCGGCACCGGACGATTACAAAACTCCTTTAAAATACCTGGCCTATAATCCGGAAGATCCTTCCTATAAAAACCCGCAACCAAACGTATTCTGCATAAGCGGCGAACAGTTTTCCGTACTTTACGGAGAACCTCCGAAAAGCCTCAATGAAATATACCAGAATTCATTAATAGAGCAAACAAATGTAAGTCCCAGACTTACCCTTCATTTAAACGAGCACAGTATTTATTCCGACTCTCATGTAGCAATAGGAGCGGAAGTAGAGGGGAAAGGAACCCTTGTATCACGTGGTAAAATGGGATATATTTATGGCATGCACAGCAATGAAGTAATAGCTCTCTCAGGTGACGATCTGATCCTCTCTACGAACAACCAGTCGAATATTGATGTAAGAGGCGTTCTCTATTCAGATGATGATACATGGTTAATACCTTTAAATAATGATTCTCCCGTTGCCACACAGGGAAATGTAATAGAATATAAACTGGGAAAGGAGTATTCTGACGGCATTGATAAAATAATATTCAATTATAATCCTTCTCCTCCTGTAAACCCTGCACCTACATCCATAAATATAGCTTCTGTAAAAACGCAGGATGGTGTAAAATACAGTGTTAATAATGTAGAAATAGAATACAACGGAACTGATTACGATTTCAACAATTACAAACTTGATATAGAATGTGATATGACATCGAGTCCCTTCACATACAGTGCAAAGCTCTATGAATACGATAAAACCAGTAAAACCTGGAAAAAAGTCAGTCCTTTACCTCCCGAATACAGCCAGGCAACACTGGATAATATAGGCAGGGTAATAGGAGCCAATTTCACAGTAGGCAAAGGAGATATAAATATAACAGGAAATCTTGTGGGACTTAATAATAATTCCATCTATCCCGACGATGACGGTGGCAATAAATCAATTCATACACAGGGAAAAGGAAAGATATTCTTTTATTATGATATGATAAGTGTCGGTAAACTGGCAATGCTCAGAGGCGATAAATTTAACGTAAGAAGAGCATGCTGGTGTGAACTTAATTAAATTCAGTGAATAGAAATATTTTCTTAACCACTCAAAATTTTCTAAAAAATCTGGATAATTATTAAAAATACTGTTATAATATAGTTTATGTTAAATAAAATCTTAAATATATACAAACCGGCACCTCACAGGGAGAAGATTCCACCGAATGAAGTGCCCCGTGAATATGAGCGTTACCGCACTCAGATAATGGTTACTATCTTTATCGGTTATGCCGGTTATTATCTTGTCCGCCAGAATTTCTCCATGGCAAAACAGTATTTGATCAATAACCTGCACTATACTACAGGTGACGTAGGCATTATAGCTTCAGCTCTGACAATAGCTTACGGAATAAGTAAATTTGTCATGGGAAATGTTTCCGATCGTTCCAATCCGAGATATTTTATGGCTACAGGCCTTATACTTTCAGGAATTGTAAATCTTATTTTTGGATTTCTCCCTTCTATTTCTCTTATGATAGCCTTCTGGTTTTTAAACGGATGGTTTCAGGGTATGGGATGGCCTCCATGCGGAAGAACCATTACTCACTGGTTTTCTGACCGTGAAAGAGGAACCAAAATGGCCATATGGAATCTTGCCCATAACGTTGGTGGAGGTACAGTCGGTCCCCTTATAACTCTTGCACTTATGATCTTTATATCCTGGAAAAGTATTTTCTATGCCCCCGGAATTCTGGCTATTATTATAGGTATAGGGATAATAATATTTTTACGTGATACCCCCCAGTCTGTAGGTCTTCCTCCCATAGAGGAATATAAAGACGATTACCCCGATACAGCTATTGACGACAGGGAACGAGAATTATCTTCCAGAGAAATACTTATGAATTTTGTATTCAACAATAAATTTCTCTGGATTCTGGCTATTGCCAATGTATTTGTCTATGTTGTCCGTTACGGTGTTGTAAACTGGTCGCCTATATATCTTACAGATGTCAAGGGCTGTACACCTGAACTGGCAAGATGGCAATTTTTAATATTCGAATATGCAGGTATTCCCGGCATGTTACTTTCAGGCTGGGCAAGCGATAAACTTTTTCATGGAAGACGGGCTCCTATGTCGGTAATCTATATGATAATAGTTACGGCAGCAGTTGTTCTTTACTGGCTCAATCCTCCCGGCCGTTTTCTCATAGACTCGGTTACCTTATTCGCCATAGGATTTTTAATCTACGGTCCTGTAATGCTTATAGGCATTGCAGCAGTAGATATTGTCCCCAAAAAAGCGGCTGGCACTGCGGCAGGCTTTACAGGTCTATTCGGTTATCTGGGAGCAACCATAGCAGAAGCAGGCATAGGAAAAGTCGTTCAGTATTATAACTGGACAGGCGGATTTATAGTTTTAATCGCTTCTGCATTACTGGCAATTGTATTGCTCTCTATGACCTGGAATGTTCATGACAGAAGTAAAGAGTGAGTAATGAGTAGTGAATAGTGATAAGTCCTCGAAATTTATAATTCAGAGTTTTATCATCCTCTTTTTAGTAATTACAATCGTACCTGTTTTACCACAGTCACAGGATGAATTAATAGCAGAAGGTAACAAACTGTTTGCAAAAGGTAAATATGAAGAAGCCATACAGTGTTACAATAAGGCAATAGACATTTACCCCTATTCTGCCGATGCCTGGAGATATAAAGGAGACAGTCTTTATTTTCAGAGAAAATACAGAGAAGCAATTCTCTGTTATGATAAAACCCTGGAAATAGATGATAAATATTTCTTCGCCTGTCTGAATAAAGGTCTTTCCTATTATTATCTCACAGAATATAAAGAAGCAGTCGCATGTTATGACAGAGCCATAGAAATCAATCCTGCCTACACAAAAACCTGGATTAATAAAGGCATAGCCCTTGCACAGATGAAAAAATACGATGATGCAATCTACTGTTATAACAGAGCCATAGAACTGGATACTAAATGTAAAGACGCCTGGAATTATAAAGGTCTTGCTCTGTTTAAACAGAAAAAATATGAAGAAGCAATTTTATGTTATGATGAAGCCCTCAGGATTGACCCTGACAACAAAGAATTTAAATATAATAAAGAAAAGGCTCTTAAAGCTTTAACGAAATAAAAAACCTTTACGTGATGGTGTAATACCGATCACCGGTCACTGTTCTCCTGCCGGTTTCAACATACCCTTTACCATCATAGTACAGTAGAGACTTTCCACTCCACCCGGTGCTGCACCCCATATTTTATCTTCTACCCCGGGCCATCCTGTTACTCTTTCACCGTCAAGGGTAAAAATAATTATCCTTTTTTCATAACATGTAAGAAAAGGAAGATATTCATTTGTAACATAGGACAGAGTACTTACTATTTCGTCTCTTCTTCTGGTATCCATGGCCTGATTCAGTTCTTCCGCGAGTTTTTCCGTATCTATTTCTCTGCCCTTATAGTTTATGTTCGATGAAAGTCCCGAAGCTTTTCCTATAATAGATCCTTTATAATAAAAACGATTCAATGATATGGACGGGTGTCCATATTTGGAAAGCTGGGCACCGTTTTCTGCTGCCATGTCAAAATTTCCTTCACCTAATATTGTTCCGTAAAGATCAAGAGGAATGACCCTGATCTGCGCCGGAATACCGAATTTAGTAAGCTGTGCAGAAGATGCTTCTGCAAGTAAAATCAGATCATTAAGGCCGGAAGGAGAAACAATTTCCAGATTTATATCTTTCCCGTCAGGTGTTAACCATACATTTCTTTTACTGTCTTTCCTATATCCCGAATCCAGAAGTATTTTTTCCGCTTTCTCCTGATTGTAATCATAGCGGGTAAGATCCTTATAGAAATCTTCATTGAGCCAATATTTCCTGAAGGATTTCGGAATACCGAAACTGTAATCATCTACCGTTTCTCCGTAACTGTATGCCACCTGTCTTACCATGTCTCTGTTAATAATATGGGCAATGGCTTTACGAAAATTCAAATCCTGTACAGGATATTTTCTGCAATTATAAATGAGTCCGAATTCACTCATATCACAGGGAGTAATAAGAGTGGTTCCGGGATTTCTCTTTAAAATTTCCTGTGCCACATCATAGGGACATGCAGGAGCAACTGCATCCATCTCCCCTGCCATAAGATATGACCATACAACTTCATTGCTTCCCCATCTCATAATCCTGATTTTCTTTATATGCACATGCTGTATTTCATAATACTGTTCATATCTGTCAAGTAACATATCTGAAGCCGTAACTTTACCTATCTTAAACGGCCCTGTTCCTATCGGGAGAGAGGGATGATATTTATAAAGAATTTCTCTTACTTTCTGTGATTCTTTATGATATTCCAGGAGTGATTGTTCATCCTTTTTATCTATATGTTTTTCTTTTTCTCTCAAATCGGGAATTAAATCTGCCCATTGACCGAAAATATGATGGGGCGATGTAATCGTTTCTGTAAGAACACGAATGCTGTTAACCGGAGATATTTTATTCCATTTGAATATTACGGTTGTGTCGTCAGGACATTCTATATCCTTGAGGTTACGCCATATCTCCCAGTTTTTCAAATAGCCCGTATAAAATGTGGTTTTCACGTCACGGGAGGTAAATTTCTGTCCGTCATGCCATGTAACACCCTTTTTTAATGTTACAGTAAGGGTAAGAGGTTCTTCCTTGAAGTATTCTCCAAGGCGTGGAATATATTCTTTTTCAGTGGGAATATAAATAAATAAAGGTTCATGCACAAATGGACCTGCCACTCCGACTCCTCCTGGAGCCCAGGGGTTTCCATGATAGGCAGGTGGAATATCCCAGTTTCCTGCAGTATAGAACACACCTTTTTCCGCTACCTTTTCAGTGCAGCCAGAACATATAAATAAAATTATAAAGAGAAGTAATTTTTTTATCATAATGAAAATCCCTGTTAGGGTCTGTGAAAAAATAACTCCATCATATTTACAGTCTATATCGTGACGC
>CAYSLJ010000009.1:0-72282 GCA_964431735.1 uncultured Synergistia bacterium
CGCGAGGATGATAACCGTTCTAACAATTTGCCAGGGTTATTTTCTTACAGTCCCTTAGTACCGAGACAGGTAAGTTCGTAACCATTTATGAATTATCTAGTGAGTAGTGAGTAGTGAGTGGGTTTTAGCTCACTATTCACTACTCACTACTCACTATTTATAGTTTTTTGGATACTCTTTTACCTGATGCGGTACTTAGTAATAAAAAAATTTCGACATTCTATGAATAAAACCCTTTAAAAAGGATTTTTAATTTACCGGGAAGAATATTTATACAGTGAACAGTGAACAGTGACCAGTAATTTGAACATATACACCTGATAACTGATAACTGGTCACTGATCACTGTAAAAGGGGGGAAGGACATATGAATAACCATTACGACGAAAACATGGCAGGTAAAAAACATATATTTATCCTTGTAGTCCTTGTGTTCATATTAATATTAACAGGCGGTCTTATGTTATATAAAGATCAGTCTTACGATAAAATCATAGCAACGCAGAAACAGCAGATAGAAAATCTTCAGACAGAAATAGAAACTATGGCACCTATAAAAACTCAGATCGAGTTATACAGAGAAGAGACTCAGGTTATTAAAGAAGAGATAAAAAATTTGAAAAAGAAGGGTAAATTATGAAAAAAAATATGTTTGAATTCTGCACCGTATTGCTGGTTGCTTTAATTATTACAGTAAACTTCGGGTTTTACTTCATTACACTGCCCAAACAGCATGAAATCGATGCACTGAAAAAGGGGCCTGGAGGTATAATAGAACTTATAAATCAGAGAGATGCAGACATAGCCTATATTCAAACTCTGGAAAAATATAAAGAGGAATGGGTAAATGCAAAAAAAGAACTGGCTGAATTGAAGAAAAAAAATCACTGATGAAGAAAATCTTTTATCCAGGGGACAATATTATCGTCTCTTTCCCTGACCGTAATCTTTCATAACATATTCAAACCTCTTTTTATCTGTACACATCTTATAGGCATCTTCTGATGTAATATGTCCTTCAAGATGCAATCGTTTCAGTGTATCGTCAAGTGTGCACATCCTGTCTTCACCGCTTGTCTGCATGGTGGAATAAAGCAGTTTTGTTTTATCTTCCCTTATAAGATTTGCAACGGCAATAGTCCCCATAAGAATTTCATATGCAAGGATCTGTCCGTTTCCGTCTTTTCTCCTTACAAGTGTTTGAGAGATTATGCCTCTTACAGTATCTGCCAGCAGATTTCTGATTGTACTTCTATGTTCTTCAGGGAAAAAATTAACATATCTGTCTATAGTTTCCGTGGCAGTTCTGGTATGAAGCGTGGCAAGTACAAGAGGTCCTGTTTCTGCCAGCCTTAATACCATTGACGCAGTTTCCATATCTTTAATTTCGCCGACATAGACAACATCGGGATCTTCATTGAGGGTACTCTGAATGGCATGAGGGAAATTACATACATGAAAACCTATCTGTCTCTGATTTACCCTGCTTTTTTTCGGAGTAAATACAAATTCTATAGGATTTTCTATTGTTATTATATTATAGGCGAATTCACTGTTTATCATTTCTATCATAGAAGAAACAGTAGTGCTTTTACCATGTCTTGCCCTGCCTGTTACAAGTACGAGACCGCTCTTATTTCTGGCAAGATCTTCAGCCACGAGAGGAAGTCTGAGTTCCTGCATTGTAGGAACTCTGGTAGGGATAACTCTCAATATTACCGCTTCACCTGTAAGCTGTGTATAAACATTGACCCTTACCCTTGACGATCCGGGAATATCTGCACCGAAATCTATATCTATAAGTTCTTCCGAATAAAATTTACTCTTTTGATAATCATCTGTAAGATCATTTATAAGCCCGAGAACTTCTTTCTGTGAAATAACACCATATTCACCGGCAAATTTAAACTGTCCGTACAGTCTGTAACAGGCAACACTGTTACTGTAAATATGTATATCAGAAGCTCCTGACTCTATTAATTCCGTAATTAGCTGTAATATTTTATCTGATTGTATCATAAAAAATCTTCTTTAATAAGTATTTATATGGTAACATATAAAGAATGTTACCTGCTTTCTATGGATAAAATAAATTTCAAGGAGTTAATCGAAAATCCTGCTTTCACTACTCACTATTCGCTACAATCAACAATTTGATATTCCAACAATTTACTTTCAACAACGTTTCTAAAATCTATAAATATCAATCAAGGAGGCCTTTTATCCAGGATATAACTCCGGGGAAAGGGGAATTTTTTATTTCATCCATTAGCTTCAGTCCTTTATCATGCCAGAGGCCGTCAGGATTTTCATCCATATATTTTTTTAAAACATTTATGCTCTTTTTAATTCTCCCTGACTTAAACAGAATAAGAGCTTCAAAAAAATCCTTTTCTTTATATCCGGGATTGAGCATTAAAGCTTTTTTATACTGTGTCAGAGCAAGGTCTTTTGAGTGCTGTTCCAGTTTCCTCCCGTATAAATAATAAAGTTCTATAAGTTTATATTCAATATCTTCTTCCTGACAGGATATATAAATTTCGTCATATAACTCTATTGCTTCCTGATATTTTTTTAAATTTGCCAGAACTTCTCCGTATAAAAGCTGAAATTTCACATCATCTTCTTTAAGTTCCAGGACTTTTTTTATATTCTCCTCAGCTTCTTCATAATTCTTAAGTTTCATGAGTATTTTCACATAAAGTACTCGAAGATTTATATCTTTCTTTCTTATTTCTATAGCTTTTTTCATGTATGTTTCTGCTTCGAAATATTTCCCGTCTATTTCATAGAGAACAGCAAGATGAACATAACATTTCAGCATATTTTTATTCTCAGCCATGCTCACTATAAGCTCTTCTATCGTATCAAAATATAAATTTTTATCTTCAGGAAATCTATCTTTATATGGTTCCAAATTCTTACCGAGAAAAAGAGCAAGAAAATCCATAATATTTTTTTCCGTAAGATCACCCAGTGCCTGAAGAGCACTTTTCTGAACAGCAGGACTCGGGTCTTTAAGGAGTTTCCCTATATCTTTTATAGCTATTCTGGCTCCTATCTTTGCAAGAGACGAAGGGGTATATCTTCTTATAATTTCATCAGGGCTGAAAAGCATTTTTATGAGAGGTTCAATGACTCTTTCATCTTTAAAATTACCGAGTAAATCTACTATTTTCCTGTGTTTTTCTTTAAATTCCTCCATAGTCAGAAGTTTTATAAGTGGTTCAAGAGCCCTCTGATCCTGTTTTTCTGCCATTTCTAAGACTCTATCTACATCATTGGCAGAAGAAATTATAAAAGCTGTTTCTTTGACCTGCTCTTTAGGAACCCTTTTCTGTGCAAAGAGTCCTTTTTTACTGGTAGAAACTTCTTCATTTATAAGCCCTTTTCTGGCTTCTTCCAGGTCTCCGCTATCATCATTAAACTCTCCCAGGTCTCTTTTTCCTTCCAGAACCTCTTTCATCTCCAGCGCAGAAGAAAAACGATTTTCAGGGTAGAGACTAAGGGCTTTTTTTACAATCTTTTCAAGCCAGGGAGATACATCGGGTCTTGTTTCTTTCAGAGGAGGGAATTTCAGAGGTCCCGGCTGCACAGCAGTCAGGAGAAAATACATAACAGCAGCAAGACCGTAAAGATCACTCCTTGGCTCAGGCTGTCCCTGATACTGTTCAAGAGAAGCATATCCCATGGTTCCTACAATAGTTTTTTCACTGCATGTATCAGGATTTACAGGTCTTGCAAGGCCAAAATCTATAAGCATTATCCTCCCGTCATTACAGAAAAATATATTGGATGGTTTTATATCTCTATGAAGTATGGGTTTAGGCTTCTGATTGTGCAGATATACGAGAATATCACATACATCTATTCCAATTTTTACGACAAATTTCTCATCTACTCCCGTATTGTTACATTTAACTGTTATATAAGTGAAAAGATCTATGCCATCAAGATAATCCATTATAAGATAATACCTGTTTTGATGGGTAAAATAATCTGTAACCCTGGGAATACCGTTATGCCTTAAATCGGCAAGAAGCTTGGCTTCTTCCATAAAACGTTTTTTCATATATTCCAGATCTGTTTCTTCCTGGTTGAGCATTTCTTTTATTGCACAGAGCTGGGTTAACCGGGTATCAAAACCTTTATATACTGCTCCCATACCTCCTGCTTTGATTGATTTTTTTATTTCATAACGACCGTCCAGAACAGTGCCGGGTTTAAACCATTTTACTCCGTAAGTGAGACAATAAATACAATTGCCGTCACCATCAAAATCTTTATGACCACATTTAATACAAGCTTCAGCCATTATTTATATTCTCTTTCCGCTATGAGGCATTATAGTTAATTTCATAACTTCTCAGGATTTAAGTGAGTAGTGAGTGGTGAGTAGAATATGGCATTGTCACTCACTGTTCACTGTTCACTCATTACTGACCTGAGCATAAGCATGTAATAAATTGCATCCTCCCGTCACGCGTTACGCGTCACGAGAATAAAATATACATTATTTATACTCACCTCAGTAATTATGAATTATTATGAAGCTAACTATTTTATGTGAAAGAATAGTTCCAGAATAGAAAAAAAAATCCTTCTTCTAACAGGGTCAGGGATACATAAAAAATGAAAATTAAAAAAGAAGAAAGCTTATATTATCTGATTAAATATATTTTTTTATTCATATAAATTATTTCATATTATCAGGTAAGCCCGAAATATCTCTGAGCCCCCAGTATTTCAACCCATCCGTTGGCCCATTTTGCCGCATCGTATTTTTCAAAACGATTTCCCCAGTCTGCAAGGTGATTATCTTCATAAATAGCCCTTATAAAACCTCCTATATGTTTCGGATGCCACCCTGCATCCATAAAATCATTTATCAGATAATTTAATTTATCAGGCTGCAGAAGAGAGGGATTGGGGTTAGAAATTATACGGGCTAAATGAGGAAATTGTATGCATATGGCATTATAATTACGATAGGTTTTATTCCATATTTCACATGGTTCATGTTCTTCGCTGTCCATTAAATGATGAAAATAAGCCATAGGAGATTCTCTGTATAAACGGATTAAATTTCTGATACCTGAACTTCCTTCAGGTATATGACCATCCTGCTCCGAAAAATGTTTCAGAGCTTCATAATAATTATTCCTTACCTTTACCATGGTTCTCATATCGGGGAAGTTTTCCGCCCATCCTCTGGCACGTATAAGACGAACGGGAATGGGGGTCTGGTAGAAAACCTCTGGATCAAGTATTTTCTGAAAATGGAGTTTTATATAAGGAGAATCAGGAATAGAGCAATTCGAATTATCAACACTTCTTGTGAGCATGGTAAGATCCAGAGCTATACCTTCATCACCTATATCGGACATTTCAACAGGCAATCTGTAAGACAGTCTTCTTGCATCATGAATAATCAAACCTGCAAGAAAAAGCATCAGACGTAAAGCACCTTTAAAAGAAAGTTCTTCTCTCTCGGTTACTGCTCTGTGTCTTTTAAAAGCAGGATATTTCTGCTTTGCCGCAAGAGTCGGTTCTATTATTCCTCCAATCCTTACCAGTTCAGAAAAAAGAGGAGAATGAAAGGGCACAGAAGAAATGAAATTATAACCTCTTCCTGTCAGGATAGCTATATGATCAATTCCTAAAGAAAGAAGTTTCTCTCTTATAAGAGAATAAACAGGCTCTACGGCAGACAGAACTTCTTCCTGATTTAAAAGAATATTACTGCAGTCTCTACTGGTAAAATATTCAATATCCAGAAATATAAGAACTCTTTTTTTCTGCCATACTGATTGACAGAGAGCAAGAGGAGGATCTTTATAATTTACATAATAATTTACATATTCTTCTTTTGAAACCGCCCGTCCTGTACAGAGCTTTCCCTTTTCTTCGACAATCTGCCTTCCTATAAGAGCCAGGTATTCACATGACGTTGACATCATAGCTTCCCGGAGATTGGCTGAATCGCTGAGACGTCTGAGCCCTTTTTCCAGATGAAAATTATTATATTCTGAGCCTAAAGACTGAAGGGCCACACGCCATACATCATCATGCCACCACCAGTCATTAAGGGCAGAAACAGATTCGGATAAATCCATCATAATCACCACCTCTGTCAGTCAGGGGTTTGTTCGGATCACTACTCGCCTGTAATCGTGACGCGTGACGCGTAGTTTCATCAGATGCCTGTCGAACACAGAGCTATTGCTTTTCACTGGTTCCCATTCACTTTTCACTCTTCACTCTTCCCCACTCACTTTTCCCTTATCATCTCAATAAAATTCCTTCTTTTTAATTTTCTGCATATAGCCATGTTTATTTCCTTTATTGCTTTAAGTATAATATTAAAATCTTTTTCGAAAATTTCCAGGACAAGCCTCAGAGGACGTCCGGATTTCACACAAAAATCCACTGCAAGCTCAAAGGCTGCCGAAATATTCATTTCAAAACCTTCATTATACATTTCTGGAGGCTCATCAAGTCGGAAACGGGCTTTGAAAGGATCTTCATCAGGATATATACCGGGGACAAGATGGGTTTCAGTCTGCCAGCAACCACCGAGATGCCAGACATATACATCATGAGGATTAAGAAGATTAAGGGTATCTTCCATTATCTGAGGAAATCTTTTAAAGCGAACATCTTCAAAGCCTTCTTTTCTTGTCTCACATATTAAAGCCTGAGATCTCCACAGATGGGACATATCAAAAACAAGTCTTGTCTCAGGTAATATGGCCTGACATTCTTCCAGTATTCTTTTTGTCTCAGTCGGAGTGGCAGGATATTTCGGAAACTCAAGTATTTCAATACATGGCACGAAGGAAAAACCTTCTTCTTTATAGACCTTTGCAAACTCACTGAAAACTTTTATACTTTCCGGTATAAAAACAAATTCTCTATAATTATCGTCTATCCACCTGTCTACCTGACACAGGTGGAATACAAAATAATCTGCATAAATACTGTTAGCCCATCTCATTACTTCAATAATACTTGCTATACTGTAGTTTTTCTTAAAACCGCTGATATCCAGAACATCTATTTTGAGGTTAGGGGCATGAACACCCAGGATTCTTGGTTGTTCAAATATTTCATAACTTATGCCCTGATTTGCCGCAATTTCTGTCCACGAGTTTTTCTGAGGAATAAACATATTGTTCACATGGTCATATTCACCCCAGATCTTTTCCGGTTGTAATTCCATAAGATAATAGGGAGATGAAAGGGTTACACGGAGGTCATGAATATAATAACGAAGACTGTCAGGTATGGATCTGCCAAGACGGACATCTGCCTTATTGACACAGGAAAGGGCGGGACCGACAAAAACAAATTCGTCAAACACGTTACTCACCTTTCTCTCTAAATATTAAATTATTGTAAGCAGTCAGATTTTACAGTTTATTTCATAACTTATTAATAATTTAAGTGATCGTGACGCGTAACGCGTCACGCGTGACATGAGGAAACATCTATTATATGCTTATGGTCAGGTCAGTAATAACCTCTTAATACGTGATGCACAGAGATTAAACTAGCCGTTACGCGTCACGAGAACATATATGTGTTATTTATACTCACCACAGTAATTATAAATTCTTATGAAACTAACTATAATTTACATCATCTACATGTAATATTAGAAAAAAAATAAAAAAATGTCAATATAATTAAACAAAAAGGTAATAAAAAATTTTCAATTACAAAAAGTTAACAAAATTTTAACTTTCTTCTATTTACTTGCCTCCGGTAACGTGTTATCTTAGTATTGATGAATATCAATAAATGTAACTATAAACCAGTCGAATATACAATTTCTAAAAAGTCCGGAGAAACCGGGGAAAAAGATTGCGGTGATTCTTTCTCTCCTTCTTCTCCCGAGAAGGAATGGACTTTTCTTGTATTTCTGGATGCCACAAAAAATCATGATAAAATAGCCCTGTATAAATTAAAAGATCTCGAAAAGACCGGGTCTAACGAAAATGTAAATATAGTGGCAGAAGTAACCAGAAGCAAGCACTTCATGGACAGAATAACAAAAGACTGGCAGGGTACAAAGAGATTTTATGTTACAAAGGGAGAGAAAGATAAAAATATAAGGCAGTTGGCCCATCTTTATTTACCAGGCCATACATATGGCGTAACTTCTCCTGAAGTGGAAAAAATGGATTTTCAGGATCCCGGTGACAACCAGACCCTGGAACAATTTCTGAAATGGGGTATGGAGAAATATCCTGCCAGACACTATGGTGTTCTTATCTCTTCCAACGGTTCAGGTATAGAGGGAATAATGGGTGATGAAAACAACAGAGTAACACTACCGGAACTGGGTGAAATAGCCAGAAACATAAAAGGTTCCACAGGAAAAAAGATTGATCTTATGTTACTAGATGAAAGTAATTCCGCCAGCATGGAAGTGGCGACAGAACTTTCCGGCCATGTAAATTATATGATTGGTTCCGAAGGAGAGCTGAAATGCGCAAAAATACCTTTCGGGAAAGCTATTAAAACAATAAAAGAAGGAATAAAAGAAGAAGGCACAATAACTCCGAAGGAAGCAGCACTGTCATTTATTTATGAAAGCGGAAGACGAAAGTATGCTTCTGTTGATACTCCTTCAGTCTCTGCCATAGATCTGAACAAAACAGATAATGTCAATAAAATACTTGCTCCTCTCACAGAAGCCCTGAAAAATCATTCCGATAAAAAATTACTCAAAAATCTGGTTAAAAAAAGCCAGCAGTTCTATAACAGTAAAGGTAAAAAAGAATTTCTGGATCTCAGGGATTTTACAAAGGTAATTGCAGATGAGATGAAAGTATCAGATCCTCATCTTGCAGAACTGGCGAAAGAACTGGATAAAGAACTGGGTGAAATGGTTATTGGAAATTTTTATGAAGGTGAAACTTTTCAGAATTCACGCGGTATTGCCATATTCGCTCCTTCAACAAAAGATGAAAGAACGGAAAAAATTTCCAGAAAAATCTATCCAGAACTGGCATTGAACAAAGAAACAGGATGGAATGATTTTATAAACAAAATAGCAACAGATAATCATTTTAAAAAATTTCTTTCTTCTGTAGGAGTCGGAGAAAAAGAGCTGAAGGTTCTGGACAAATTTTTCACCCTTACAAGACAGGTCTTTAATGTAGGAGTAAGTATCGGCAGTATAGGACTTGCTCTGACATGTCTTGATAATGTGGTAAACGGACAGTTAGCAGGTCCTGTAGGGACAGCAGTAGCTCTCGGTCTTGGCGGCACTGAAATTTCTTACGGCATAAAAAATACCTATTTATACGCTACAAATGAAGAAATAAAAGACAGAACACAGGTTTTAGATCCACTGTTCTACACAATGGAAGGTATTGCAATTACATCCACCATGTCTTTACCTGCAAAGGTTCTCGGTGCCATGGGCAAGCAAATTGTACAGGGCATAGGAGCAATGGGAGGAGCATATCATGCCGCTACAGGAGCATATAAAGTTTTTTCGGCTTTAAATGATGATAAATTAATTAATAAAAAAGAAAAAGTAATAGACAATACTCTTGACAGCATGAGAGGCATTGCCGTAGTTGCAGTAACCATGGGAATAATACTGGGAGCAGGAGCTGCTTTTACAACACCGGCAGGTATTGTTGCCGCTGCCATACCCGTAGCAAGGGCAATATATAACATACTCAGTAACATAAAAGATCTTAAAGCAGAAGATGTAGATATGAAAAGTTTCAGGGAGAAACTGGCAGAGATACAGGATCTGTCAGGCGCCAGACCGAAACATTACATATCTCCTACAATAAAAGGTATTATTGAAGGTGCGGGAGCAATATAATCGTGACGCGTGACGCGTGACGCGAGGGTAATGACAGTTCTGATAGTTTGACAGGTTATTTTGTATCGTGACGCGTGACGCGAGGATTTCGAACAGCCCCATAGTCGTGAAAAGTGAAGAGTGAAATAATGGAAATAAAAAACACACCTTATATATACAAAATCTTCCAAATATAAAAAACCTCCTGAAACATAAGGAATTTCACACAATATGTATTAAAAACTACAGAAAAAACAAATCCTTCACTGGCAGAAAAAGCCAGAAATCTGGATAAATCCCTGGAGGAAATGGTAAAAGCCAATTTCTATGTAGGCCAGGACGTAGATAAAGCAAAAGGGGTTGCCATTTATGCACCGGTAAAAAAACTTTCCCTATCAAGATATATCCTTGATGATGTATATCCCGAATTGAAACTGGCGAAAGAGACGGAATGGCTTACCTTTATACAGGATCTTGCAAAAGACAAAAAACTTTATGCTTTTCTCAAATACCGTGGTGTAAGTCATGAAGACATAGATTTCCTTGATAAATGCTGGTATAAGAGACTGTAAAGAAATAATCCTTGCAAATTGTCAGAACGGTTATTATCCTCGCGTGACGCGTTACGCGTTACGCGTCACGATATAGACTGTAAATATGATGGAGTTATTTTTTCACAGACCCTAACATCTGTGAAATCACAAAAAAAAGTGTGGAAATAGGAAGTATAGGTGCTGCAATTACAGTCTTTAAATCTCTAAAGTAGCATGATGTAAGCTCTAACAAATATGCCTGTTCCAGTTTAGATTTTTTTCGGAGGAGCGCCAGGCAGGCAAAGCCAGGAGATTTATAATACCAAAATTGATAGCAAAATGTTATAACCATTGACTGGAGGGGACAAAATTACAGATTATCTGTTGTCGTATTTATCACTATCAGCATTTTATTATGAGAATCGTGACGCGTGACGGTAGGAACAGCTTCTCATTAATTGATATCCTGCTCCTTTTTAATCAAACCTTCGTAATGCCTGGCAAGGGCAATGGCAGGTATAAATCTGATGAGACTTATGGCAAGATTGAGAAAAGCCATATAATGAAGAGGTAAAGCCGTTACAATGAGGAGTAAACTTGCAAGACCGTCACCGAGTCGGCAGACAAAGGTTTCTACTATAGCCTTTCCCTGATATTTGAAATCCCTGTCAGTAGGCATATAAAGTATTTCTCTCGAAGCCCTGTTGAAGGAATATTCTGTGCTGTAATTACCGATATGATACATACTTCCGAAGGTAAGGCTCCCGGAACAGATAAGGGAAAAAGAACCTGCCAGATTGACAAGGGGTGCTATTAAAACAGCCGGCATCATACCTGCATATTTCACGATACGATGAACGCAGAATATCTGAAAAAACAATCCCAGTCCGTTAATCCATAGATTCATTTCTGCCCAGAATTCTGTCCTCAATGCCTTATCGGTAATACTGTATTTCACTATGGCATTCATCTGATTGTAAAGAACGGTTGCTCCTGAAGACATGAGAAAAGCGGCAAGCACCATCCACTGAAGATATCCGGACTGAACAATCAGGGAAAAACCGCTTTCACCTTTTTCATGTTCCGATATTTTTTCCTGTTTATCCAGATCTTTGTCCCTGAGAGGAAGAAGCAAATACATAAAAGCAATTGTTATCATAAGAAGAAAGGAAGATAAAAAAAGAAGATTTTCCACTTCTATCCTGGTAGAAAGACTTGCCGTGAGGTAACTTCCCGCAAGTCCTCCGATAGTTCCACCTGCAGTTATTTTGCCGAAATAAGTCTTTGCATCATTGCTGTTACATATATCATTTACAAAAGACCAGAACATGGTTACAGTGAAAACATTATAAATACCTACAAAGAAATAATATATTATTATCCATACATACCGTCCCGGTTGTATACCCAGAAAAGGTATATTTATTTGAGGCCATGACATCCTTAATATAAAGGCAAACAATAAAAGACATAAAGAAAAAAATATTGTTACAATCTTGATTAATCTTTTTGGATTTTGAATACATGCCAGTCTGTCGTAAATAAAATTAAAAAATAGAATGAATACCATAACTCCTATACCGAGATAGGGAACCCATTCATGAGGCAGTTCATTTGTAAGTGCTTCTCTCAGAGGTTTCACAATATAATAACCTGTCATTAAAGTAAATAACCACAGGAAAGATAACAGAGCAAGTTTATGTTCTCTTTTCATAATTACGATAGAATAACACTACTTACATATTTTTGCAACTATAAACTATTTATTATTCAGGTTATTTGTGTTAATATATTCGTGACGCGTAACGCGTGACGCGTAACGCGAGATGATAAACCTGACTGAAGAGAGGAACTGTTTCAAATGAAATCTGTCGGTTTGTTTCTCGACGATCAAAAAAAAGAAGCTATTGATACAGGGAAAAATTTAATAAAATGGTTTAATGGGAAAAATCTTTCTGTCCTTACGACAAAAAGTCTGGCAAAAAAACTCTCCAGAGAAGAAATAGGATTGGAAAAAGAAGAACTTCTGAATAAGATAGACTGGGCGGTAACACTCGGCGGTGACGGAACATTTTTGAGATGGGCTCACTGGGTTTCGGCAAAATCCATTCCGCTTCTGGGTGTAAATCTCGGAACCCTGGGATTTCTTACAGAGGTTAAATTATCCAACATATATGAAGATATAAATAAAGTCCTTGATGGAAAATTTGAAATAGAAAAAAGAATGATGCTTGAAGTTACTGTTACTGTTGACGGAGAAAAGGTTTTTCGTGATATAATATTGAATGACGCAGTACTTTACAGAGCCCACCATTCTCGTTCGGTAAAAATCTGCGTAAAGGTAAGTGAGAAATTTAAGCTCACCTATTTCGGCGACGGAGTAATCATAGCAACTCCTACCGGTTCTACGGCATATTCTCTCTCTGCAGGAGGGCCCATAGTAAACCCGACTGTTGAAACAATCCTTGTAACACCGATATGCTCTCATTCTCTTTATCATAAACCCCTTCTGGTTCCTCCCAATGACAGTATATGGCTGAGTAATGCAGAACCGACAAGAGATATAAGAATATCCCTTGACGGTCAGAAGGTATGGGAAATGAGTGATAATGATGTTGTACAGATAAGAAGGGCGGAAGAAACAACAAATTTTATAAAGATAGGAACAGATTATTACCAGTTGCTCAATGAAAAACTTCAATGGGGCGGCGTTTTATGTCAGTGAGTGGTGAAGAGTGAAAAGTGAGCAGGGGCGAACCACTGTGTTCGCCCGGTACCGGCAAAAATACGCATCACGCATTACGCATCATGCATCACGACCCACCCGTCACGCGTTACGCGTTACGCGTCACGATTAAAAAAGAGGTGTAAATAATGAAATTCAATTCTGAACATGCTTATAAATATACGGAAGATTTATCTTTCCCCCGATCTCCCGGCAGCGAAGGAGAGAAACAGGCAAGGGATTATATTATCGATAGTTTTAAACATAAGGAACTGGATGTGGAAATTCAGGAATTTAAATTTTCTACCTTCCCTCTTTCCGTTATGGCAAGGATTTTTCTATTGCTTCTCATAACAATGCAGATTCTTATGTATATCTGCTATGACAGAAATCCTTTATATTCTGTTTTGATTTCCTTTGTAGTTGTAAGTCTTATAATCACATCCACAAAATGGAGGAAAAATTATCATAAACTCTATGACGTTCCTTGGAAAGAAAAGACTTCATGGAATATCATAGCCAGAAAAACAAAGGAAAATGCCACAAAAAATCTCATATTCCTTGCCCATTACGATTCAAAATCACAGACTCTTCCCGCTTTCTGGAGGGCAACTCTCTTCGGCACATCTCTCGTCGGAAGCGTTTCCCTCATAGGATTAACCACCGTGCTCGCAATATGTAAATTCATTGACTGGCCCGTTCCTGTGTGGGATAAAAGTCTTCTCTTTTATCTATGTGTCATTACAACTGTAGCTCTCTTTTTACTGCAACTTAACAGGTCAGGGAACAAATCTCCTGGCTCACTGGACAATGCATCAGGCATTGGAGTTCTTCTAGAACTCGCGAAAATACTTCCTGAAGAGGTGAACAACACAAACCTTACTTTCATCGCAACAGGAGCGGAAGAAGACGGACTGTGCGGTGCGGTAAGATTTATGGAGACAGAAGGATATAAATACGATAAAGAAAAGACCTATTTTATAAATTTTGACGGCCCGGGAGCAGAAGGTAATATAATAATAACCTCTTCCTACGGAATACCTCCCTTTCATACGGGAGGCCTCCTGACTCCTCTGTCTTTAAAAATAGCAAAAGAACTTAAATATCCTGTTACAAAGGGTTATATTCCTCTGGGAGCGGGACTGGATCAGTTTCCCGTATCGGTATACGGATTTCCTGTAATAACAGTATCAGGTGGTAAATTATTTTCAAAGATAATTTTTGCAATTCACTCGGAATATGATAGAATGGATCTTATATCAAGACATGCTCTCGAAAGAGCCGGTAATCTGTGCTATAAAATGGCTCTGGAGATAGACAGATATTTTTAGAGTTGAAAGTTGAGAGTTGAGAATTGAGAGTTTAAAACACTCAACACTCAACATTAAACCATAAACTATATTTAAGAGGTGATTTTATGTTAACAGAATTCGCTCCTCCCGAGAGAGCGGAACTTAAAGAAGTTATGGAACAGAATATGGCTTTAAAAGACCATACCCTTATAAAAACACTCCTTGATAGTTCCCCTGATATGGTAGTCATACTGAACGAGTATCGGCAGATTATCCTGGCAAATGATAATTTTTTGAAATTTCTGAATAGAGAAGAAGAAAAGAATATTATCGGGAAAAGGCCGGGGGAAGCTGTAGGTTGTATTCATGCCGATGAAGGGCCGGGAGGATGTGGCACATCAAAATTCTGTAAATATTGCGGTGCAGCCCATGCTATAGTAAACACCATTACACAAAATAAAAAAGATGTACAGGAATGCAGGATAAATATCAGCGATGAAGCAGGTATTACTGCATTAACACTTCGTGTATGGACAACACCTTTCAATATCAATGGCGATAACTATGTTATCTTCTGTGTCAGAGATGTATCAGATGAAAAATACCGTTATATGCTCGAGAGGATTTTCTTTCATGATATTTTAAACCTTGCCGGAGGACTTCAGGGTATTATGGAATTAATGCCTGATCTGACAGAAGAAGAGGCAAGGGATTTTTATAAAGAAGGTCTCACTCTTTCAAGACAGCTTATAGGAGAAATAGAAAGCCAGCGTTCCCTTCTTCAGGCAGAAAGAGGAGATTTACATGTAAATATTACAGAAATTTTTGTGCCTGAATTTCTGTCTGCCATATGTACACTCTATAGAAATCATCCTGTAGCGGAAAACAAAATTATGCCGGAACCGAACATCAAAGGGGAACATTCTATAGACACAGACCAGGTACTGTTAAGTAGAGTAATAGGAAATCTCATAAAAAATGCTCTTGAAGCATCTGAACCGGGTCAGAAAGTAACAGTTTCTTATACAAATGATAAGAAAAATATTGTATTTTCTATCTATAATGAAAAAGAAATGCCTGAAGAAGTAAAAATGCAGATATTTAATCGTTCTTTCAGCACGAAAGCATCTTCAGGTAGAGGACTCGGCACATACAGCGTAAAACTTTTAACGGAAAGATATCTGAAAGGTAAAGTGGATTTTACTTCTACAGAGGAAGGAACTACTTTTAATGTGAGATTGCCTGTTTAGTGAGTCGTGAGTAGGGAAAAGTGAATAGTGAATAGTGAAAAGTGAGTAGGGAAAAGTGAATAGTGAATAGTAAAAAGTGAAGCCTGAAGGGTGAGCAGGCATACCCTGCGCATCACGCATCACGCGTCACGCGTCACGTTTCCGTACAACAGGAGAATAAAAATGACAACATATCTGATAACAGGGGGCTGTGGTTTTATAGGCTCCCACATAGCTGAAGAACTTTTAAAAAGTCAGGAAAATAAGATTATTATAATAGATAATTTATCATCCGGATATTTAAAAAATATTGAACATATAAAAGACAGAGTGGAATTTATAGAAGCAGATATAAGAGATTTCAACAAAATACTTCACGCAATGAAAGGTGTGGATTATGTTTTTCATGAAGCTGCTCTCGTATCGGTTTTCGATTCTATAAATCGCCCTCTTGATAATCACAGTATAAATCTAACTGGAACTCTTAATATTCTGGAAGGTGCCAGAAGAAGTAAAGTAAAAAGAGTAGTCCTGGCAGGTTCTGCTGCAGTATACGGCAACGATCCTGTTCTTCCGAAGGTTGAAACTATGGTTCCATGCCCTCTGACTCCCTACGGGATATCAAAGCTGGGAAAAGAGTATTACGGAAAAATTTATTCGGAACTATATAATTTACCTGTCATATCACTCAGATATTTCAATGTATTCGGCCCGCGGCAGGATCCGTCTTCTCCATATTCAGGTGTCATCTCAAAATTTACAGATAATATCCTGTCAGGCAAATCCCCCGTTATATTCGGCGATGGTCTGCAGACAAGGGATTTTGTATTTGTAAAAGATGTGGTAAAAGCAAATATTCTGGCTATGA
The DNA here is from genome assembly GCA_964431735.1 of uncultured Synergistia bacterium. Classification (GTDB taxonomy): domain Bacteria; phylum Vulcanimicrobiota; class SpSt-956; order SpSt-956; family JAKJGF01; genus CALARM01. The sequence goes on from CAYSLJ010000009.1 coordinate 16,477, forward strand.
ACAGTAAGAAAGTTAAGGGCGGAGAAGTATTTAATATTGCCACAGGCATTTCGGAGAATCTTATAACATTACTGGAAATAATAAATAAAATTGCAGGAAAAAATATAAAGGCAATCTATAAAGAGGAACGGGAAGGAGACATAAGACATTCTGCGGCAGATATAACAAAAGCCAGAGAGATACTGGGATATGAACCTTCTTTTACTCTGGAAGATGGAATGAAAATACTTCTTTTAAATAGAGAGTAATATCTTTTCCATCTAAATTCATACCAGTTCATTTAACGTTTTTTTATTCAGTTAACTTATTTCGCCACTTCTGCATGTAAAACATGCCTGGCAGCTTTCTCTGATAACTTTGATCCGACATAACCTCCGAGAAGTGGCAGTCCAACCATAGCAGCCACAATTACCAGGCAGGCGACCCGCGCCACAGGGCCTTGTGCTAATGTTGCGTTCATCAGGACACTGTTAATGGATGGAGAGGATGATGCATGGAATGCTAAAGCGACATATGCAGCTGTTCCTCCAATCACACCGGTTGCAGTTCCTAATGCTTTCGCCGTCATTACTGTAACCTCTTTAAAATCTTTTTTAGAAAAGGACGGTGATACATTATTCTCCTTAGCAATTTCACTGGCAGCAAAATTTTTTAGTTTTTTCATAAGTTCTATATTGGCATCTTCCGATCTTCCATTGAAAATAGCTATATCTTTAATCTCTTCCCCGTCTTTTCTGGCAACTAAAATACCTGAAACATTGCCGGTAGAAACATTTTTTATCGGACTCTGGCTAATTTTCATAAAAAACATCCTCTCCGTATATATAAATAAAATTATCCTTCTACTATAGAATATTCAGATATTCAAGTAAAAGTTTCATTTATTTTATTATAATTATTTTTCTTTCTGCTGTCTTTATAATAATAACACAATAATAATAACACATTCCATCAGGTGGGCTGTTATAAAAGTTTTGTTCCTGAGTAAAATCAGGCATAGCAAACGAATCGAAGTAATCTCACTGTTATATGGAACATTGGTTCAGTCTTTAAATTTCGGCATTACCGGCTGTCCCTGAGAAACAGGTTTACAGAGAAAAGTCAGATAATTAAGATGTTTCATTTTATACATGAGATTGAGAAATATTATAACAGTGCTGATTATTATTGCTATCAGGTAGCCGGTACCCAAAGTAAAAGAGCTATGCCATATAAACAGATAGCTCAGGATTCCGTTTAACATGGTGAATATGGAAATACATACAAGGGAATCTGTAAGTAATTCAAGATACCAGTGTAATACGACAAGAACCAGAAATAAAATCTGGAAAAAAGCAGCTACTATAAGTATTCGAAATACAGGGACAATATCATCTACATTAAAATGGAGAAACCTTATTATATAAGGAGCTATAAGAAAGATTATAAGGGTAATAAAAAACTGTATTTTTGTTATGTGCAGTAATTTGTCCTTCAAAGCTGAAATCAAAAAAATTCTTTTATCTTCTATTTCTTTATAAGTACCTTCATTCAGAATTGTATTTATATATTTTCTCAATCCTTCATAAAAATCTGTTTCTACCTGCAGAAAAAATACGGACATGGCAGGAATTATTGTAAGTGCAGCCAGAAAAGACGATGTATCATAGGGATAATGGGCCAGAAAAGCTGCTTCCAATCTGATACCTTCAGGAGAATACCAGACAATCAATTTATCAAGCCAGTAGCCGAGATTATATAAAAAAGCAGCCAGTGCAAGCTGGGGATATTTATTAAAATATCTCGTAAATTCAAAAATTCTGTCTTCTCCCCATGTAAATTCACTTTTTATACGTCCTATAAGAAAGATTACAATGGCAACCTGCCCCAGCGTAAACCCTGCAAGGTAACCTTCTGTATGCCAGTAATTACCTGCAATCATAGCAGTAAGAAAACTTAATATAAATCCAAGAAAATATATGGAAACAACCTTTATATAATCCCTCAGAGATGAGAGGAAAACCATTATTATCCACTGAAAAGACACGGTACAGAATAAAATTACAAATAATATTTTCAATATAAAATTTACTGTAGAAAAAGATATAAAAACAGAAGAAGCAATAAAACATAAGAGTCCTGACAGAAACATGACACCGGCAAAATTCGGAAACAGTGCAGAATATTCCCTCTGGTACAATCTATCTGAAATAAAACGGGTCAGCACTAATTGAAATATACTTGTAATAATCAGGGAAAAGGTATATACATAGACTATTATAACCCTGAATAATACCATAGGGGGCTGAACAGAATAAGAGCCGGCAAATACACTGAGACCTGCTATGGACATAACGGCAAAAAGCCAGGGACCGGAAGATATAACAAGTGAAATTAAATTTGCTTTAAAATCACTGACATATCTGTCTTCATGCAATAATTTTTTTAACAGAAAACCTATGCCTGCCATAAATGGTAAACCTTTCTTTATTCGTCACGCGTAACGCGTTACGCGTGACGGGTGGGTCGTGATGCGTGATGCGTGATGCGTAGTTTACGTGACGCGTGACGGGTGGGTCATATCCAGGGCGTTTAATAAAACGCCCCTACGACTCACTTTTCACTCTTCACTTTTCACTCTTCACTCTTCACCCTTCACTACTCAACAGTTTCTTAAACTCCTCACCGTATCTCTCCAACACATCTTTCTTCTGATAATATCTTTCCATTCTTATTTTCCCTGTTTGAGCCATTCTTTTATAGAGGTGTTCATCCCTCAATATGGTCATTATGGCGCCTGCTGTTTCAGAGGTAGCATGGACATTCGTTATAAGTCCGCATTTTCCGAGCATCTCGTCTTCACCGTCTTTACCGTATAAAAGTTCCCTGCAACATCCTACATTTGTAGCCACACATGGTATGCCGGCACTCATGGCTTCCATTAACGTAAGAGGCTGTCCTTCACTTATACTGGTAAGCACAACCAGATCTACATCATTAAAAGCCTCTGCCAGATTTACATTACCGGTGAATTCCACAATGCCGTCAAGGCCCATCAGGTTTATAAGGGTAATACATTCATCAAAATATTCTCTGTCTTCATCATAAGGCCCCATAACAAGAAATTTAACATTTCCCCCCATTTCATCACATACAAGCCTGGCTGCAAGAATGTAAGTTTTTATGTCTTTTATGGGTACAACTCTTCCTACAAGCGTTACAGTAAGAGTTTTTTTATTCAGTTCCTTTGGCTTAACTGATGTAAATCTCTCCATATCAATTCCGTTTGGAATAATAACAATCCTGGAAGGGTCTGCTCCTGCTTCTATTTCCATTCTCCCGTTATCAGAGAAAAGAGTAGTTATAGTAGACGAATGGGTATATACAAGAGAACTCAGGGTAAGATAAAGATTTATCCATACTTTTTTCAACCCTGTAAATACTTCCCTTGCCATATAACCGTCCTGTTTTATCTCATAGATCCAGTTGGCCTGGTTTATTTCTATCATTCTCTCCCTGTGGTAAATACCATGTTCTGTTAACATCAAAGGTTTATTGTAATATAAACTGGAAAGAGTTGCTCCCAGTCCTGCATATCCGGTAAGGACAGTATAAAATAAAGAAGCAGGCGGATAAGTGGCTCTTAAAATATTATAAACCGGTAATACAAGAGATCTGTATGACCAGATGTATTCAAGAAAAGGCACATCTGAAAGACTGTTATTATAAAGTTTTGTTATAAATTTCCATGCTTCGGGAGAGAAAAAAAGGTCACCTATATCCAGTTTAAAACCCTCCATAACACCCAGTTCTTTACATAAACATTTAAATCTGTCTTTATCTATTTTCCCGGAAGATATTATGAAATCAAAGAGAAGATCCATTAACTGCCGGGCTCCGGTGTTTTTACCTTTCCTCTTTATATCCGGTAAATCGTATAAATATATATCTTTATAATATAAAATATTTTTCGGAAGATCATACTTAAATTCTTTTATTTCAGAGCTGGAAGCCACCATATGAACAACAGAAAAAGTAAAATCTTTAAAATACTTAATCTGTTCCTGAACCCATGAAGAGACACCGCCTCTTACATAAGGATAACTTCCTTCCACAAAAAGACATATGTCTGCTTTTTCGAAATTCTTTTCCTTTGAAAATTTTGCCATAGTCCATTTCAATACAGGATTTGTAACATCATCGGCATCGACAGAGAGGTTTTTATCTCTGAAAAGTGACTCTGCCATACCGGATTCTCTCAATACTCTGAGTACTTCATTTCTTACATTTTTATCTCTTTCTTTTTTTAAATAATTTTTCAATATCCCGGGAATAGTACAGGATTTAATCTGTCCCAGAGCCCATACACATGTAACACGAACAGAAGGATTTTCATCGTTGAGGAGTTTAACAAGTTCATTACAGGCTTTTTTGATTTTTCTACTGCCACAGTAAAAGGCTGCAGTATATCTGACTTCTGCATCACAGTCTCTCAAAGATTTTATAACAGTATCTTCGGCTCTTTCATCTCCGATAAGACGGAGGCTGTCTATTATACGGGCCCTTATTCCGGGGTCTTTATCCTTTAATATCCCGATAAGCGGTATAACAGCATTTGCCTGTTCTCCCATGCCAAGAGATTTTATTGCATAAGTGCGGACATAATCATCAGATGAAGCGAGCAAATCCAGGAAATAATCATATTTAAAATCAGATCTTATATTATCCAGTGCTCTTTCTGCAGTTCTCTGAATAATTTTGCTTTCATCAAATAAAAATTCTGTTAAATCTTTAACAGTACTTTTATAATCAAATAAAGACAGATGTTTTATAACATAATACTTAATCTTAAAATCAGATAATTTCACTGCCTGTGCCAGACTGTGAAGATCTTCTTCGTTCTTTATTTTCGAAAGAAGATATTCTGCTTCTTCCCTCTTTGTTGTATCCAGAAGCACAAGACCATTGAATATTTTCTCTATTGTTTCTTCCACTTAACTATCTCCGCCTATCAGTGTATGAGAATCGTAACGAGTAACACGTAACGCGTGACGGGTTTAATCCCTGTACATTATGCATTACCAATTACTTTGTAACGAGTCACCTGTCACACATCACCTGTTACGCATCCAGGTTCTCTCCAGTAAACGATAAAATCTTTTATCTTTTCTTTTTCATCACCGTCATATATTTCAATGAGAGATTCTATTTTTTTTATATACACGTCCATATGCTTTAAATCCTTTTTCTGCCAGTAACACTCAGAAATAGCTATTAAAGATGACATATCATGTTCTTTTGAAGAAAGAGATTTTTCTATGTACTTTATAGCTTTATCATAATCTCTTTCATAGAGATAAAGTTTCCCCATTAAAAAATTGGTTTCATACTGGTCTGAATTTAATTCCAGTGACTTTCCGAGCATCGATTTCGCATGTCCCAGTTCATCTTTTATTGTTTTATAATTATCAAATAATCCGGAAAAAGCATATTCCATTATAACACTTCCCAGATCAAGATAAATTCTGTAATCTGAAGGATGTTCTTTAAGTTCCAGTTTTAATTCATTTATAAAAAGATTATATTTTTCCGATATAGTTGCAAGTTCTTCTCCTGCATAATATCTTATATCCATATGGCGATCATTTAACAAATCCTTTAAAATCTCAATTGAATTATGACTTACAAATTTTCCCAGTGATTTCACCAGATTCAATTTCTGGCTGAAATCCTCTTCAATCCTTACAGAATCACGAAAAGGCTGAAGATCAATATTTAATTTTAAAAAATCAAGAGATTTTGTTAATTTCGGAGTTTTATCTCTGTCTCTCGTATCTGATAAAATATACTCCCTGTACTCTTCATAGAGATTTAATGTTTTTCCTTTATCCTTCCTCCTCAACATCTGATAAATACCGATATAGCCAAAGACCGGTAAAGACATGAGAAAAATAAATACAAAAGGATAAAAGGTTTTTCTTTTATCTTTAAGTAAATACACAGACAGAGAAGCCAGGAGAGAAGCCATTATATGTCCTGTCATAATATAGACTTCCCAATCTGTATAATTACGGAATAGAAGATATAAAGAACATACTTCCAGAAAAAAACTTGATATCATAAAAAAAATAGAAACCATTATAACTGTTCCCTGTTTCTTATTTCGGCAATTATTTCTTCAAGGGATTTTTTACCTGAAAAAGGTGAAGAATAAACTATTTTTACTTTTAATATTGAATCATCTTCAAAAGGTTTCAGGCTGAAATGCACCATTTTCTTCTGAATAGCAGATATAAGATCATCTATATTATCATTGTTTATCTTATGCTTAAGCACTGCAAATTCCCATTCATGTTCAAAATGGGCAAAAAGGTCAAAATCCTTTATATATTCCCCAATTATCCTGGATACAAATTTCAATACAGATGGTTCTTTTGCAGCAGGTAATTTCTCCCAGTCGAGTATTTTAACCATAATAAGAATAAAATCCACGCCTGTATTCTGGGCGCTCAGAAAGGCCTCTTCCAGTCTCATTGAAAAATATTCATATTTAAAAATCTGTGTATCAGGTCTGATTATTCTCCTTCCTTCTGATATTTTATAGGTCATGGCATTTTCTATAGCCCTGGAACACCAGTCTGAAAGTAATAAAAAGATTTTTTCCGTTACACGATTAAACTTCAGGAAACTGATATTATTGATATTTAACACACCATACATATCACCGTCACTATTTTTTAAAGGAGCTATGTAAACAGGCATATCGGATATGACAGTATCTTTAAATTTTTCCTGGCTTATGGAAAAAAGTTCCCTTTTTTCAAAAACCATAGTATAAGGAGATTCTATTATTTCTATTCTTTCCTTCGGAGCTTCTTCATAATCATAATAACCTGTGTAAGATTTCAGGCATAAGACATTACCTTCCAGAATATAGAGAGTTACCTTCTCTGCCTCCACATATTTCATAACTATTTCAGGTATTTCTTTATATAATCCTTCCAGTTGCAGATTTTGCATATCTTTTGCATCCTGATAGAGATCGGTCATAGTAGAAGTCTGTGTAAGAATCTTTCTTTCGTAATTATCTTTTAAAAATGAATTTATTTCATACCGTTCATTCAGTTCTCTGTATTTGCTGTCAGACTGTTGAAGTTCTTCCTGTAATTCTTTTATTTTTTTCACATATTTTGTCTGAACAGGACCAAGAAAGAGGAGTATAATAAAAAATACAACTATTTCCAGCAATCTGTATAATAGAGCGTTTATACCATAAGGTGGAATGAAAATAAAATAAATGGATGAAATTATGACGGAATAAAACCCCCAGTCAGGGCCATAGCGAAATACTATGAATAAAATAAAAAGATAAAAAGGATTTATTAAAAAAGAATGGATTTTAATATAACAGGGATCGCCGGGAAATAAAAATATATTAATCACTATAAGGATAAAGGCAAAAATATTTATTTCCCAGAAAACAGGATATTTTGTTCTGTCTCTGACCTTTTTTATTGTGTCCAGGTAATAATTTACTTTATTGTTCATAAATTTTAATAACGTGACGGGTTGGTTCGTGATGCGTAATGCGTAATGTGTGATAATCGTGACGCGTAACGCGTAACGCGTGACGGGTAAGTATCCCTTTCACTTTTCACTTTTCACGACTCACCACTCACTCAAACAGGTCTGTTCTGTATTTTCTCTACAAAACCAACAGCTTTTACAAGCTCATCATTGGAAAAAGGCTTGTTGATATAATAATCTGCACCGTAATCATAACTTGTAAGAACTGCATCCGATGTTTTCAAAGCAGTTAACATTATTACCGGAATATGCTTTGTTTTAGGGTTTGATTTAATTTTCAGTGTAGCCTGAATACCATCCATTCTGGGCATCATTATATCCATTAAAATAACATCGGGCTGCAGTTCAAGCGCTTGTTCTACTGCTTCAACTCCGTTATCTACTATGGTTAACTCATAGCCAATTTTCCCAAGAATAGTTTTAATAACAAGTCTTATAGGTACAGTATCCTCTGCAAGGAGGGCTTTTTTTCTATCTTCACTCATAATAATCATCCTTTTTATTGTTTCATAACTTATATTCGTGACGCATGACGCCAGGATTAATATATATTTCGAGAAGAATTATATATTTTCCTCTACCGTAGCTAAAATTTCGGCATAGGCAGAGGTATATCTTTCAATCTACCGCTCTTTACAGATAGCGTTTTTTTACGACAGGTAGTTGTATTTTTACTGGAAATTGCACTTAATTTTGTAAATCTATTAATCAGTGAATAGTGAGTAGTGAAAAGTAAGTAAAATCCAATTTTTTTCACTTTTCACTCTGAATATTCTGTGATAAATTTCTTTTTCCATTGTATATAAAATCACCTGTCATTTTTAAACACAATCATAGGAAAAGAAGCCGTTAAAATTTTGAGTAAAGAAGCAGGAGAAAAATTATTTATAATAGATAAAATTAAAGCTAAAATTTTGCTTTCAATCCCAGAGTCAATTCATAATCCTTTGTATCTGGCTCTATAACACCAATTCTTCCAACTCTGCTGAGACCTTTTATATATTCTCCATAGAGGAAAAAATCATCTCCAATTTTATGATCTATATACATGGAATAAATATTATAATCACTCAGTTCATTTGATGAATGCATATAATTTACTCTGAAGAGTGAATTTTCCGTCCAGTAAATATCCCATTCAATAGAATAATTCCACTGAGACAGGTCAAGGGGACTGTAATATAAAGGACTTTCAAAGGTATGATGCAATCCCGTATGACTTATACCTGCCGTTATCCATGTATTTTTTCTGTTATCCCATAACCTGTAAAAGGCAGCTATTTCACTGTACGTTCCATTATTGCCGTCAGAATAATCGTAATCAGAAACATGGGCAAGTAAACTGCATTTCTCCGTAAGATTAAGACCTGTATAATAATCCATGCCATTATAAGAAATATTTTCTTTCATAGCCTCTACTGTTTCCAGAACAAAATCCTTTCTATGCCTTATACCTGCTTCCAGTATATCATTTTTAAAAGCAAACTCACCATAGTAAGTACTGCCCTGAGTTCCTCCACTGTAACCTCCTCCTGCAGAAAAATTTTCCGTAATATGCTGTGTAACGTCAAGTTGACCTTTATTATATATACCTGTATAGGCATCACTTTTAATTTTATATCTGTTAGCTGAGAGAAGAATTTCTGTTCCTGTAGTCATAACAGGATAGAAAAGACCTGCATAATAATTTATGTAATCCTGATTATTAATGCTTCCCTGACTGTATTCTCCTCCTGTGTATATACCTGATATATCATCTTCAAGAATATTTAACATTTCTCTACCATAATTCCTGCCTGAAGAGATTTTCGTTAATTGATTGTAATAGGCAGAATAAAAATAAGGAGTTCTTGAAATATTATAATTAAGCTCTGAGAGTCTTGCCTGATTTAAAGAGTTTTCATTTTCTTCCGAAGGGTTTTCTCTGTATATTTCTTCATATAATTCTATGGCTTCTTTATATTTATATGTATTTAAATATATAAAAGCAATTCTTTCATGGGAACATTTTTCTCTTATATCCTGTCTTTCCAGTATATTATAAGCTTTTTTATAGGATCCTGTAATCATATAAAGATCGAGAAGGCGGAGCAATTTATCCTGATTATCAGGTTCAAATTCTAAAAGCTTTTCCGTAAGGGCTGTTTCTTCTTTAAAGGATTTATTATTTTTATAAATATCCAGTAATTTATTTATTATTTCTTTATTATCACCATAGGTTTTTAATGTATTCAGACATTCTTCTGTAGCATAGGCATAGGAACCTGTAGCATTGTAAATATCTATAACAAGTGTTCTTATATGCACATCTTCAGGTTTTACTTCAAGATACCTTTTATATAATAAAACTGCATAGGAATAATTTCTCATTTCTATCATCATATCGGCAAAAGCCAGTAACACTTCAGTATTTTTCGGTTCATCTTTAAGTAATGTCTGATATATACCTATAGCAGAGTCATAATGTTTATTGGTTCTGAGCACAGACGCATCATAAAGAAAATCTTCAGTCTTTTTTATCTCCTGTTCCGGTATAACTTCTGTATCAGGAGCGGCAGTTTCTTGTCCGTAGAGGATATTAATATTTAAAAACATTATAAAAAGTATTATTATGATCATTTTTTTATACATGCCTCCAGAATATAATTTTGAGGCTTACCTTTTAATTCATATTTAAATGAAAGTAATCCTTCCCTGTCTGTCTTTACATCGAAATTAATATCTCCAAGGGTAACATTATAAAGGGTATCTCTTTTTAAACTGGCAATTTCCATATAACCGGCACCAATACCATCCTGAATTACTGCTTTTATTTTATGTTCATCACAGTCCCAGAGGCCAATATAGTGAGATGCCGATTTCAGATAAACTTTACTCTGTATCTTATCTGTAAGATAAATTTTATGTTCCTCTTTCTCATCTAAAAATATGTAAAGAGAATTATTATAATAATTAAATCCAAGAATATTTTCTGACCTTTCTAAATCAGGCCTGAGAGAAGTATTATCAAATCTCACAGTTCTTAAATAACCCATATTCCTGATAATAAAACCTCCATCGCCTGTTTTTCCCGTCTGAGCATAGTAAAAATCTTTTATAATACGGGAGTACTGGCTTGCAAAGAGAAGGGCCATATGCTTTGAAAGGCAGTATTCATAAAGCTTCTGAAGAGCTTCAAGACTTTCCCTGTAAATACCACTGTAAAAATGATAATAAATATTTACAGCTCCTATCCTCAGAGGCTTATCTGTATTTTCTATATGGTCTATCAATTTTATCATACCATTATAATTTCCTGTCCAGGATTTTGTATATATATAATCATTACTGCCTGATGTATGAACCTGCAGTCCCTTCCCCTGTTTTATAAGGACAGGACATAAACTGCTGTATGAATCATAATCTTTATCATAAATAGGATCTCCTCCATTTATATTGGCAAGTCCCAGTTTTTCTGTTTCTAAGAGAAACTCTTCTGTAGGATTACACATGCCGGGCCAGAAGATAATTTTATTCACCTTTCCGGGAGGCACAAGATTCTGATTGATTAAAGCCGTAGAATATAGTATTTCTGTTTCAGGAGAAGCTTTCTCATAGCTTATTTTATAATTGCCTGTATCTCCTGACATATCTATCTTTACATCTCCACTGACTAAATTAAATGGATGGCTATGGCTATGACTGGCAACTTCAATATTATCCAGGGCAAAGATGTGACGGGCCATATCCATAGCAGGATTATAATATTTTACACCATATCTTATGATTTCATCTGTTATTACAGAAGAACTTACAGGGAGATTATATTTTTTGAAAATCTCTTCTGTAACTATTTCACCTGCATATCTTCCCGGTTCATCAGAAGATACATTCATAAGGCCGTCAGCATCTACATGACTGTAAAAAATCCTCTGACCGTTCAGAGTCGTATAATCTAATCTGGGCATTTCTTCCAGAGCAAGAGCATCCTGAAAAAAATCAAAAGGATTTACAACCCATCTACCGCTTTCCTGATCCAGAATAGCCTGTGCATCATATTGAAGATTTAGTAATTCTCCATAATTTTCAGGAGAAGCCTGAGTGTTTTGACTGTAGAAGAAATCACCGGAGATTATTCCTCCCCACGGGCCTGTAACTACAGGAGAAATATTTCCATTTTCAGAATTGTATATATTAAGAAGAATTTTATTCCCTTCTCTGATAGATCTCAGAGGATTCACACCGGCATTATCATCTATATTTAAAGGACTTTCAAAACCAAAAAGACCATCTTTTATATAAACTATTTTTCCAGGATGATAAAAGGATTTATATACATCAGGACGGCCCCTGTTAAATATATTTCCACTGTATCCATAGGCACTTACATTCATTTCATTGATTCTGTGAGTTACAAGACTGTTTTTCAGAGCCTTTAAATTTTCTAATATATAAAAATAATTTTCATCACATTCCAGTCCCAGCATTGAAAAGACATCTTTTACATGGGAAGAAAAGGTGAATTTTTCAGAATCATAAAAAGCACCGTAATTATCCAGAATAATTACTTTTTTACCATTATTTATCTGTTTTAAAAGCCACAGATTATAATTATCTGCACCTTTCATATCAGTGTCTGTAAACCAGGTCATAACTGCCATATAATCCTTCATTGTTTCATCATCAGGTCTATCTGTTTCAATATCCACATAATCACAGACAAGGCCGAGATGATTTAAAATAATATCACAGCAGTCACAGGCAGAAGATGTTTCAAAATCTATAACTTCACTGCTTTTATAAAGGACAAGCACTTTTCTCGGAAGAGGTAAAGAACATGGCAGACGTTCTTTTTCTATCTTTTTATTCATAAGAGCTCTCTCTAACTCTTTTTCTTTATCTACAGTAATATTATAAACTTCTGGAGGAATAAATTCATATTCTCTGAGTGCTTCTTCCAGGAATTTATCCAGTTTAAGTATAAAACTGATTTCCCAGTTATCCTGTCTCTGTCTGTAAATATATCCCTGAAGTGCCATGCCTCCATAAGGTGTTACTACAACTACATCACTGTTGCTTCCTTTTCTGTCTTTTCTGCTCAGAGTGAGAAAACTTTTATTTTCAGGCAGACGGGATTTAAAGAGAAAATAATTTTTAAAATCTTCCTTTTTAGAAAGCATTTCTTTATTAATACATTCTTCTGATATATAATCACAGTTTATTATATCAGATCTGTCTGTCCACTGCTGTTTCATTACAAGGCCGAAAGGATAGAAAAAATTATTGATTTCTATTTCACTTAAATATCTTACAATATAATGTGAGTCCTTTTTTATTTTCTCCGTATAGGCACCGAAATCTCCGAGAATTATAACCTTCTTCCCGGCAGAAACCTGATCTCCAAGCCACTCACAGTATTTTGCTGCATTATACATTTCTGAAGTGCCATACCAGGAAATTATGCATCCATATTCTTTCATAACAGAACTGTCAGGTATACCTTTATCTATATCATAATAATCCAGTTCATAACCAAGTTTAAAGAGTTTAACAGAAGCCAGTTTTTTTATAAAATTTTCCCTGTCAGACTGTTTTTCAGAACTTTTATAAAGAGCCAGCAATTTTTTAGAAGTAAATTTCTCAGGGTTTTTATATGTGAGAACATCGTAGAGAAAATCCTTCCTTTTTAAATGCCATATTATATTTCCTGACGACTCATCTATAGAATAAATATATCCTATCTGAGCCATTCCCCCGTAAGGAGTTCTTACAACAGCACAATTTTCCCTCCCAGGCTGACTTTTAAGACCTGTGGTAAGATAGCTTTTATTATTTTTATTTATGGATTCAAATAATGCAAAATATTCAGGAAAAGGTGAAGGTATAGAATTTACTACAGAGGGATCTCTGTAAAGAACTTCTACATCATCTTTATTGATTTTATCACTGCCTTTAAATTCAAGTCCCAGTAAAAAAAAGAAATCATTCAGGTCTTCGTTACTAAGCCAGTTAATACCATCATCGGAATGGGCTCCAAAATTTCCAAAAATTACAATTTTCCTGCCTTCTTTTATCTGTTTTGAAAGCCAGGTGATATATTCTTTCGAGTGAGGATGTATGGCAGTAAAATAAAAGGTTACAACACCTTCATAGTCTTTCATTTCATCAGATGACGGCAGAACAGAAAGAGCATCTTTATAGTCTACTTCATAGCCCAGGGCTTTTAATTCTCCTTCAAGATGATATAAAACAGGATTATCTGAAGCTGTGGCATTTTCATTTGATTTATAAAGGGCAAGTATTTTTTTATTAGCTGCTATGGTGAAGGTGTGGAAAATAAGAAGAAAAAAAATCGTAAATATAAAAATTTTATATATCAAAGGCATTACTCCTTTATAAAAATTTCCTTTATTTCACAGGGATTACTCTGATTGTTATTATAATCAACAGATGTAACAAATATTTTATAACTATGAGAAATAGAAAGATTATCAATAAACATTTCACATATATGAGAAGGAATTATAAAAGGGAGTCTTATTTTCTGTTCTGAAGGGAAACAGTATAACCTGTAACAGGAAAGATCGTCACAGATGACAGGGTTCCAGATAACCTGAAGTTTTTTGTTTTCTTTTTTATATTCTACATAGAGACCTTCAGGAGAAGGAGGAGGTGTACAGTCTTTCGGACATAGTGCAACCGGATAGGCTACAGGTCCCTCTTGATCTGTTTCCGATAAAGGAGAAACAGAAAAATAATAAATCTTTCCATTTACAAGATTATCTATCACAGCTGAATTACCTGTTACAGTCTTTAAAAAATTCAGATTACCGGGACTGTCACCTGAATAAATATTAGATCTGTTACAGTTATTCTCCCATGTAAGATAAACAGAACTTTCTCTTCCCTCTCCCTCTAAAGAATAAATAATTCCCGGATAAATTCCATCAATTGTATGCAAAACTGTTTTACTGTAAGGAGTCTGAAGGGAAAAATTTTTCCCGATAAGTTTTACATAAATATAATAATCTGTATCTTTATCAAGACCGAAAGAAGAACAGATAATTTCACTGCCATTTAAAATAACATTTTCTTCATAATCAATTTCAATTTTTTGAAGAAGAGATATTTCACTGGAAATACTATCTTTTTCTCCATATCTTAAATCTATAAAGTAATCTCTTCCCGGAAGCAGATTGTTTTGCCCGTCTATACCGATATAAACAAGAAACCTCCCTTTTTCACTTTCTTCTGCTCTTACTTTTTTGATTGAAGGTATTTTATCATCTTCTGTAAAATATTTCTCTACAGGAGGGAAAATCTTCTGTAAATCAGGAGTAGAAATATAATATGAATAATTCTCATCTCCCAGGAGATTTATACCATTATAAAATATATTATAAAAATCTTTTTGATCCGGATTGAGATAGTCGAGAACAAATAGATGAAAACCGTCTTTTTTCTTCATATTCGGAATAATATAATTCTTTAATACATTGAAATTTTCCGCTCCATAAGGGCTTTCAAGACCTTTATTTCTGTACCAGTCCCATTCCGAGGCAAAACTCTCAAACATAATACCATCGATAGAAGGTCTGAATATATGGGCATATTTTTCTAAAAGAAAAAAGCCTCTGTTTCCTATAAGATATTTATCAGGAAAATCTTCTCTGATTTTTTTCACAAGAAAGGCCATATTCTCCTGAGTCCATCCGTAATTTCCCCAGGGTGAAGCAGTATCAAGAGTATCAAGGAAAAAACCGTCTACTCCGAAATCATCTGAAAGTTTTTTCATCTTTTTCTCTATCATATCCTGCCAGAGAGAGTCGCCTGGGTTAACAAAATAACTTCCCCACTTGCCATTTTCATCCGGGAGACAGTCATGACCCGGAAAAAATTCAGGCATTCCACCGGGCAGATAGTTAAAAAAACCTTTTTCATTGAAAACATAACTTACATGATCGACATATCTGGAAGGATAATCATTTTTAAGATAATGCAATTCTTTATCATAAAATACAGGGCCTTCTTTCTTATTTTCAATATTACCTGCCCCCTGTGGCACCATCTCATCTTCACCTATTGATACATAGGCTATTACCATTATGTCATCATCTGTTCCTTCAATTCCATCACGGCCATTCTTAATTTTTTTAATCATTTCAGGAGTAATATTATCCAGGTCATTTCCTGGATGAAGAATTACAAGATCGAAATCAAAAACTCTGGAAATTGTTTCACAATCCCATTGTCCGTAATATACAAGATATTTTAGAGGATATTTTTTATTATATTTCAAAGAAGTAGCCCCTGCTTTTTCAATGGAGGATATACTAAGAAAAAAGGTAAAAAAAAATAAAATCAGAAAAATTTTGCCTGTTATCATGCTGTATTATTATCCTCCCTTTTTGGCAAGCCTTATAAGCTTTGTGCCTTTCACGGGGCCTTTTGAACCATCTTTATCATCATCGGAAATACCGGGAGGCAGCGTCATTTCTGTATATGTGTGTTTAACGGGAATGGTAAAAGTGAAAGTACTTCCCTTTCCGAATTCACTTTCAACCCATATTTTGCCTCTGTGATATTTAATAATCTCTTTACATATAGGAAGCCCGAGACCTGTACCGTCAGGTTTGCCTGTGGCAGTATCTTCTATCTGGCAGAATTTCAGGAATATTTTTTCATGATTTTCCGGCGCAATTCCTCTTCCGGAATCCTTAACAGATACATATAGACTGCCATCTTTATAATAAGCATTAAGATTGATTGACTGATTCTCGTGACAGAATTTTATAGCATTTGACAGTAAATTTGTTATGACCTGAATAATCTTATCTCTGTCTACCATAATCCTGGGGAGACCATTTTCTATCTGCAGTTCAACCTGAAGATTTTTCTTACTTATAAGAGAACTGGTAGAATTTACGGCACTCACTATTAATTCTTCTATATCTGCTTCTTCAGATTTCCATTCCGTTCTGCCTGATTCTATTTTTGAAATATCCAGCACATCATTTATAAGTCTTGTAAGTCTTTCACTTTCATCATTTATTATTGTAAGAAATTCCTTTTGAGTTTCTTTATCTTCATCATAGGTAAGTAAAATTTCTGCAAAGGATTTTATCGAAGTAAGAGGAGTTCTCAATTCATGTGATACAGTACTTATAAATTCGGATTTCATCCTGTCAATTTCTTTTTCATAGGTTATATCCCTCAGGAGAGTCACCTTCCCGAGTTCTTCTTTTTTCTCATTCATCACCCTTGAAACACTTGCTTTTAATGTTCTGGGTGCTCTCTCAAGTAAAGATGAAAGTTCTATCTCTTCCGAAATTGATTCTTCATCAAGAGGGAGTTTTTTATTAAAAAGCTCAACGAGATTTTCATTATCTATAACATCTTCCAGTAGCCTGTCCTTCAATTCCTCTGCAGAAACTCTGAAGATTCGCTCAAAGGCAGGATTGATGAGTATAACTGTTCCGGAAGAATCTGTAACTACTATGCCGTCTATAATACTGTTTATAATGGCTTCTATCTGATTTTTCGCCTGTATAATAGCCTCTGTAGATCTTGCAGTTTCTATGGCAGCAGCAGCCTGTCCTGCCAGAATGGAAAGTAATTCAGAATCTTTTTCTTCAAGTGGCTCATCATAATAATCATCTTTACCTGCTATTAATGAACCGATAACCTCTCCTTTTACTTTAAGAGGCATTTCTATGAAATTTTTAACATCAAGTGCTTTTATATAAGGATGAAATTCAGGAGGAACTGAAGCAAGATTATTTACAAGAAGGGGTTCTCCTTTTACTACAGAATAAAGAGTTACACCACTTTCAATCTGCTGTTCGAATTTATTCAGATTTTTCAAACTGAAGCCGACACCGCGATGAATAAAAAAATCTTTTTCACCGCTTTTAATCAAAATAACAAGACTGCGATTATATCCGAGTTTACTTACAATAGCTTCACTTATAGTTTTCAAAATACCCTGTAATGTCTGAGCAGAACTTATCCAGGTACCTATCTCATGAAGTGTAAAAAGACCTTTAACTTTTTCATCTAAAAGCCTGTTAACTTTTGTAAGTTCAAAATCAGTTTTAATAAGAACCTTGGAATTATCTTCCATTTCTTTATAGGTAGCTTCCATTTTTTCCTTTTCCCTTGCCAGTTTCTCCATATTTTCTTCAAGCTCTTTCTGGACTTTATGCAGTTTTATCTCATAAGTTTCCTTTGTTTTTTGACTGATAAATTTCCCGGCATTACTGCATAAATAAGTGAAAAGAATAAAAAATATAACAAGAAAAAATGGAATAACATAGGTAAAAGGATAAATAAAATTACCATAAAGGAAATATAACACTCCTACCAGAATTACAAAAATAAAAAAGACTATCCAGAGGCCTAATACTGGTTGAAATACTGTCAATTTTTCTGTTTTATTCATAAAAGCACCCTGTAATATAATAATGCATGATATGTAATACAAATAAAATGTAATATATCATGCTACTTTTTACCGCTGAAGATTTCTTCCAACCTCTGAAGCATTTTAACAGGACTGAAAGGTTTTGTCAGATATTCATTGGCTCCTGCCTGCAGGCCTTTTTCTTTATCCACATCCTGACTTTTAGCTGTAAGCATAATAATATAAAGATCTTTAAATTCCTGATACTTGCGTATTTCCAGGCACACATCATAACCATTTTTTTTAGGCATCATTACATCAAGAAGAACCAGATCAGGCCTGTAAGACTTTATCTTATCCAGAGCATCGTCACCGTTATTTGCACAGAGAACATTATACCCTTTCTTCTCCAGTACGAAACTGAGAGATTTTATAATATAGGGTTCATCATCTACTAAAAGAATTTTCTTGGTAAGCATATTTCTGATTTACCATATATATATTAGCTATCAGCTATCAGGTTATAGTGAGTCGTGAGTAGTGAGTACCCGGCTCTGTCACATATCACAATTCGTAACGCGTGACGCGTGGAATGTTTTAAAATCTGTTGATGCTGATAGCTGAATGCTTACTGGAAATCTTTATTTCTTATCTATTCTATCAGTTAAAGAAATATCCTGCTTTTCTTTTATTGTGTGTCTATAAATTTATATGACGATCGTCACGCGTGACGGGTGGGGTCGTGATGCGTGATGCGTATTTAATCTTCAGGGCGTTTAATAAAACGCCCCTACGACTCACCCTTCACTTTTCACCCTTCACTTTTCACTTCTCACCACGCACCACTCACTTACCACGTAATTCTTCCAGATATTTTCCTGCTTTATAGTTGTATTTATCCAGTTGGAGAACATTTTTGTAATTTTCTTCCGCTTTTTTCCTGTCACCTCTGGTCAGAGAAATTAAACCAAGTAAAAGATAACCATCAGGAAAATTTTTATCTTTTTCAATGGCTTTTGAAGCATAATTTAAAGCCGATGCCGTATCACCTGAATATAAAGATATAAAAGATCTTGAAGCATAACCTTCAGGTATATCCAGTCGGGAAGATTTTTTAAAAAATTTCACACTTTCATCTTTATTGCCGGAAACATAAAGGCAAAAGCCAATATAATAATATAATATATCTCCATCACGAATATTAGTGAGTCCTTTCTTGTAGCAATCAACAGCCTGTTTCCACTCTCCTTTATATTGAAAGGCTTTACCTGAATTGAAATAAAAAGATAAAAAATCCGGTTTAATGGCAATACCTCTGTTAAAGATTTCTACAGCATCATCGAAAAGTCCCTGTTTCATCAGAGAAATCCCAAGATTCAGGCATGCAAGATAATTTCTGCGATCCAGATTTAACAGTTTCTTATATTCGCTTACTGCTTTCTCATAAAGTCCGAGAGAATTATAAATATTACCGAGATTATTATATGCTGCCAGGTAGGAAGGGTTAAGGGTTAATACAAGAAGATATTCATCTATTGACTTCTGAGTATTACCTGCCAGATTATAACTGTAGGCAAGATTATAATGAAAATCGGGGTTCTGTGGTTCCAGTGTCACTGCCTTCTGAAAACAGGAGATACTATCTTTCTTATTACCCCGGGAAAGATAGATCTTTCCGAGCTGAACAAAACACACAGACGACGAAGGTTCCATTTCCAGAGCTTTTTTATAAAATTTTTCCGATTCTTTAAGATCATTTACTTCAAGGAAAAGCTGGCCCATTTCAATAAAGGTATGATAGTCAGGTTTTATCTTTATAGCCTGTTCAAAATAATTCAGACTCTTATCATATTCTCCCTGAGATCTGTACATAGAGCCCAGGGCTGTTAGTAAATCAGTATTCTGAGGTTCCAGCTCTATGGCCTTTTTATAGGCTTCTTCTCCTTCCTTCCAGAGACGAGAAATACTGTATGATTGTCCGAGATAAAAATAACAGATGGCACTGTAAGGATTTATTCTCAGTGCTTCTTTATACTGCCCTATAGCTTTATTCATTTCTCCCTTTCTTGCATAAAGTTGTCCGCATAGATAACGGGCAAGAAAGTTTTCCGGGTCGAAAACAATTGCCTGAAGTAAACATGAAAGACCATCATCATATTTATTTAACATTCCCAGGGCAGCACCTTTACCCGTAAGTCCGTCCACCAGGTTCGGTGAAATCTTAAGTACCTTATTGAAAATATTCAGAGATTCTTCATATTTTCCTGTATTCAGGTAAATAGTTCCCAGTTGAAGCAAATATGAGGTATTCTCAGGTTCAAGTTCAATTGCCTTAAAAAAATAAGGTAATGCTTTTTCGTAGTCTTTTTTATAAAGAACTATCTGTCCCAGGTTATAGTAATAAAAAGATGCCCTTATATTGCTTTCAAGTGCTTTTTTATAAAGTCTCTCCCCTTCTTCAAAATTACCTGTATCACAGTAAACAAGGGCAAGATTATTAAGAGCCTGCAGGTTATCGGGTTCCACAGACAGAACATATTCATATTCAAGTATTGCAATATAAGGCATATCATCTTCCTGAAGTACTAAAGCAAGTTTAAGACAGTCTTCTATGGAGGATTTGTCAATGGAATAGGCACCTTTAAAAGCTTCAAGAGATTCTCTGTACATGGTAAGAGCGTAATAAGCTCTTCCAAGATTATATAAGACTTCTGGCTTTTTTCCTTTTTCCATGGACAGAGCAATTTTATACTGTTCTACAGCTGCCTGATAATTACCAGATTTAAAATAATCAATACCAAGATTATTATAATAATCTGCCACATCAGGCTTAATCTCTATAGCTTTCTTATGAGCTTCTATAGCTTTATCGGATTCTCCCAGAGCTGTATAGACAAGGCCCACGTGGTCATAATATATATCATTATCATTATCTATATGAATAGCTTTTTGAAATTCTTCCATAGCTTCTTTATAATTACCAAGACTGAATAAAAGCCATCCTCTGTTATCATGAAACAGTGCTACAGCCGGTTCATACTTAACTGCTTTCGTGTAATGTTCCAGTGCTTCTTTACCTTGTCCGAGTTCTTCATAAGCTCTGCCCAGACTGTTATGTATTTTACCGTCTGAACTGTCAAGTTTCAGTGCAGTCAAACAGATATCTACAGCATCCTGAAATTTTCCGGTTTTTAAATAGATTTCTCCAAGATTATAAAAAGTATCGACATTTGCCGGATCTATTTTCAGAACAGTTAAATATTCATCTCTGGCCATGTCGAGACGGGAAAGTTTAAAATATATATTACCCAGTAAAAAATGAGCTTCGCCGAAATCAGGGTATAATTTAATTGCAGAAGTTAATTCTTTTATGGCATCCTCCAGCGAACTTCTGGTGATAAGAGTTCTGGCCTCTGATAAATGTTTTTTTGCTCTGATAACATTATCAGGTTCAGCAGAATAACAGGGAAGAGATAGAAAAAAGATAATAGATAGAAGTATAAAAATTGATTTTTTTATGGCGAAATCCCCCTTTGATTTGTGACGCGTAATGCGTGATGCGTATTTAATCCCAGGGTGTTTAGTTAAATGCCCTTACCTCACTTTTCACGACTCACTACTTTCACTCTCCGCTTTCAAATACAACTACAAATCTGTACCGTGCATTTGCCTCATATCTGTCTAAAAGAATAAGTAATTTTCCGCCTTTTTTTATAAAAATACTTTTTCCCTTATCTCCGCTGTAAAATACAGAAGACGTATCTTCTCCCGTATAAGGGTTTTTCCATGTTCCGCTGGTCATTTCATCACCATTAACTATAGAAATATTAACGGAAGGTTTTCCCATATTCCCTTCGCCGTATCTTCCTTCTATATTTAAATAAACAGTTAATTTCCCCGGATAAGGAACTTCTACTGTATAATAATCTCTGTTACCCTGAAGACCGTATTTACCGATAAAGCCTGTATGACCGACAACAGGTTGCTTCAAAGAAAGTTTCATTGCAGAGGAAGGAGTATCATTGGGTTCCGTTTCGGAAACAGCAGATGAAAGGGATTCTTTTTTATTGTTTCCTTTTTCTTCATAAACAATTTTTACTTTATAATAAGCATGTTCACCGTAACGATCGACAAGTATATAAATATTACCGGGTTTTTGAACGGTTATTATTCTGGTAATACTATCGGTACAAACAGGAGACTTTTCTTTACCGCTGGAAGGATCTTTCCATTGACCTGTTTTCAATTCATCTTTATTCAGAATATCTACTCTTATAGAAGATTCTCCTGATTTATTACCGAACTTTCCCGTAACAGAAGCATAAACAGTAAGTTTCCCCGGATATTTAACGGGAAGACAGAATATATCAATATCTCCCATAAGGCCGTACTGAGTTTGAACACCTGTATGACCGGTAACTGTTTCGCCTGAAGAAATAATATTGGCTTTATCTGTGGTATTATTTAATTCTACTTCTTCTTTTGAACATACCGGCATAAGGGACATAAAAAAAAGTAATAAAACAATTGATAGCTGTTTGTATAACAATATAATCACCATTTACTTAAGGAATCGTGACGCGTGACGCGTGACGCGTGACGGGAGGAAACGGGTTTCATTCAGTCACTATTGAATAAATTCTCTGTCATATATAAAATTCCTTTATATGGATTTTGTATGAGAATGAGTATAATATTGGCAGAAACAGGGAAAATTCAAAGATTGAAACATAAGGATTTATATGATAAGATAAAGAAAGTTATTACTGACCTGAGCATAAGCATGTAATAAAAGTTTTCCTCCCGTCACGCGTTACGCGTTACGTGTCACGAGAGCATATATTTATTATTTATGCTCACTCCGGTAATAACAGGAAGAGATAAAATCACTGAGCCCGTGAAGTGTCACGATAAAAAAGGAGAGAAAAAGTGAAATCATTATTCATTACAATATTACTGCTCATAATAATTACAGGCTGTTTCTGCGATGGAATATGTCAGGAAAAAATGGGAGATTATCTTACGAAAGCAAGAAAATTTCAGGGAGAAGGGAAAATTGACAGTGCAATAGATATTCTTAATAAGGCAATAGAAAAAGATCCTTCCTTCAAAGAAGCTTACTATATGCTCGGTAATATATATATTACAGAAGCCTATTACAGAAAAGCTTCAGAAGTATTTAAAAAATTAAATGAGCTTCTTCCCGATGATTTAATGATTCAATATCTTATGGCAGTATCTGATTTCCTTTCCTATGATTATATTTCTGCCAGTAAAAAACTGGAAAAGATATTAAATTACAATCCGAGAGACACAATTTCCAGAGGTTATCTGGTGCTGACTCTGTCCAGAATGGGACAGAACGACAGGGCTCTTGATGAATTAATGACAGTAGTAAAATATAATCTGAAAGGTGACAGTGACTATACCCTCTACACAAAAATAGAAAGTTATGCCTTTAATACAGATCTTGTAATACCTTCACTGAAAGATCTGAAAGAAATAGTTGAAAACAACACAAAAAATCCTATGGCAAATGTAATACTGGGGTGGTTTGATTACAATGAAAATGCTACGGCAAAAGCAGCAGAACATCTTAAAAAAGCAGCAGAGGAAAATCCTTCTGACGCTGTTGCCCATTATATTTTTGGCCTTATCAGCTACAGTCTAAATGATCCTGAAACAGCAGTTATTGAATATGAAAAAGCTTATAAACTCGACAGGAAGCTTACAGAATCGGTACAGGAAAAATTTCAATATATTGAACAGGCAAAAAGGGATAAACATATTCTGGATCTGGAAAGAAAATTAACAGAAGAACCGGAAAATGACAGAGTTATATTTGAACTTGCTAAAATCTATTATTACAGATATTCCTATTCACAGGCACAGACTCTCCTTGAAAAAGCCATAAAAGTAAATCCGAAAGAAATTGAGTATTATAATCTTCTCGGAACAGTTTATATAAAAAAATATGAATGGCAGAAAGCAATAGATATTTTTAAGAAAACTACGGGAATGGATAAAAAAAATGGTTCGTCCTGGTCAAACCTCTGCTACGCCTATGAAAGATCCGGCTTCTACAAAGAAGCCATTGAAGCAGGAGAAGAATCTCTGGCTTATGGTAAAGGAGATATACAGACATGGTCAAGTATGGCCATTTCTTATTATTATCTGGAACAATTTGATAAATCTATAGAATCATTCCAGAAAGCTATAAATATGGATCAAAATAACGGTGAACTGTTCTGCAGATATGCTATGGCACTTCAATGGAAAGGCAAAATTGATGAAGCAGCAAAGAACTATAAGAAAGCAATAGAGCTTGAACCTGACTTACTGGATTCTTACTATAACCTGGGAAATACTCTTATGACAGCAGGTAATTATGAAGAGGCAATAAAATATTTTCAACAGGTTTTGAGTATGAGATCAAAGTACAGATCCATATATACAATAAACTTCAATGAAAGTACCGTTAATATAGCTCAGGCAATGATGGAATTAAATGACTATGAGAAAGCGATAGAAAAACTGAATATTGTAATCAGTTCAGATCCACTGAATATACGGGCTCATCTATTCAAAGCCTATGCATATGACATGTTAAATAAAAAGGAAGAAGCAAAAAAAGAATTCATAAAAACCTTTTCATTAATGTCCAGTATTCCTTTTGAATCATCAGAAAAAGGATTTACCCCATATTCACTGGAAACAGTTTTTTCTCCCATAGATGAACCTTTTATACATTACGGTGTATCAATGGAAGATCAGTGGCTCTCTACCTACCTGGGAGAACCACAGTTTGTCCTGAGTCCTGAAAGAAAAGAAGTTGAAATAATAGAAGATATAAAGAAACATCCTGACAGAACAGATCTGGCTCTGGAACTCATAAAACTTTATCTTTATGAAAGAAGAGCAGAGGATGCTCTAAAAAAACTATCCACGGTGGATGAGAAAAACATTGATAGTTTTCAACTGCATAATATAAAAGGTATAATATATACACTTCAGGGGAAAACAGATATTGCACTTATAGAATTTAACAGGTCTCTCGAATTAAATAGCCAGAGTTTTGAAATACACAACAATATTTCAGTAGTGTATCAATTTCTGAAAAACTACGGGCCTGCCATAGATCATCTAAAAAAATCAATAGAGCTAAATTTTATAAACAGCTGGGCCTATAACAATCTGGGAATGATTTATATAGAACAGAAAAACTATACAAATGCAGAAGAGGTTCTTTACTTTGCAAAAGTATCTGATCTTAAATCTCCCTGGATAAGACATAATCTCGGATGGACCTATTACAAACTTAATAAAACAGAAGAGGCAATTAAAGAATTAAAGGAAGCAATAAAACTGAATCCCGGAGAGGTTACGTTCCCGGAACATCTGGGATGGATATATTATGAACATGATGACAATGGTAATGCTCTCAAATCTTATTATAAAGTACTGGAAATAAATCCTCAAAAAGATAATATATATAATGCCATAGGCATTATCCTGGCAAAGGAACATAAATACATTCAGGCAGTATCAAATTATAAAAAAGCTCTGAAAATCAATGACACAGAAGAACTATATCACAGGAATCTCGGCATATCCTATTATAAACTGGATAAATATGCAGAAGCATCACAGGAATTTCAAAAAGCACTGAATATAAATTATTATTCCTCTGAAAATCAAATTAATCTATCATCAGCTCTATTTAAACAGGGGAAAACAGAAGACGGGATGACTTATTTGAAAAATGCCTTATCTTATAATGAACATGATTACAACCCTGTAATAGATCTTATAATATCGAATAATCAGGGGGCTATATATCTGGAACAGGGTAAACTGGATCTGGCAGAACATCAATTTCAAAATATAATAAATTATAAAGATACTTATAAAGGAATGGAGCAATACATTACAAATTATTATGTAGAAGTATATAATAATATGGCCATTTTAAAATACAGGCAGGGTCTGACTGAAGAAGCCGTTAACATACTTAAAAATACCATAAAAATTGCTCCTGATTGCAGCAGCACACTCAACAACCTTGCATTATTAGAGGATAAAGAACAGGCAGGAGAACTATATGAAAAAGCAATTAAAATTGACGGGAGAGGACTTTATTACAATAACCTTGGAGTAATGTACTTCAAGTCAGGTAATATAGATAAAGCCATAGAAGTTCTGAAAAAAGGCAAAAACAGGAAGCTTCCCATTGTTAACTATAATCTGGGAGGAGCCTATCTACAGAAAAACATGCTAAATGAAGCTATGAGAGAATTCAAAAACATACCGGTTCAGTCTTATCTGGCACCTGAAGCATGTTATTATACAGGTCTTATTTATTACAGGGAAGGTAAAAAAATAAAGGCCCGGGAAAAATACGAAGAAGCCATTTCAATGAAGAAAACCTCTGATAATCTCGTAAATGCCGGATGGCTTCTTCTTAATCTTAAAGCCTATGAACTGGCAATGGATAAATTCAGAGATGCAATCAGAGTAAATGCCGGTAATGTATCGGCCTATGCAGGTATGGCTACATGTTACTTTAATATGTCTCATATGGACAGGGCTATGGAAGAAGCAAATAAAGGTATAAAGTCAGATCCGTCTTCTGAAAAGCCCTATATAATAAGGGCACTTGTATATTATCACAATAAAGATTTTGACAGAACTATAGAGGATCTAAAAAAAGCACTACAACTTAATCCACAGAACAGTCTCGTATATTACAACTACGGATATATACTTCAGGAAAAGAAAGACACAGACAGGGCAATAAAAGCTTTTGAGCAGGCAATATCACTTAATAAAACATCAATTCTTGCAACAGGGGCCGGCAGTTTTATATATTTTCTTAAAGGAGACTATGAGAAAGCAAAGGAGTCTGCCTATCAGGTAATAGAAAATGATATTACTTTTGCAGACGCCTATTATATTCTGGGCAGAGTGGCCGAAAAAGAAGGGAATAAAGAAAAAGCTATCTTTGAATATAAAAGAGCACTGAAAGCTGATCCGCTACATGTTGAAGCCGGTGAGGCAGTAAAGAGAGTGAGTAGTGACCAGTGAAGAGTGAAGGGTGAAGAGTGAAGATTGTGATGAAACGCATTACGATTATATTCCTTCGAGTCTCGAAATAATACCCTCTATAGTAATCCCCTGTTTATATATCTCTTCAAGTATTGCTCTGACATCCTTCGGAAGATGGTTTCCTTTCCTCAGGATCATTTCACACTGACCTATTACAGCAGTAAGTGGATTATTTATTTCATGTCTTATGGTCAGGGCAATCTGGCCTACTGCTGCCATACGTTCTGCCTGAACTATTTTATTCTGCAGTTCCTTTATTCTGAGCAGATTTCTTATCCTTGCAAGCAGTTCGGAAAGTTCGAAAGGTTTTGCAAGATATTCATCTGCCCCCATTTCAAATCCCTTCATCATATCATCTATTTCGTTCTTGGCAGTAAGCATCAGAACAGGTATATCTTTCAAATGGTCACTGCTTTTAATTATTTTAAGAGCCTCATAACCATCGATATCAGGCATTATAATATCAAGTATAATAAGATCAATCGTTCTGGAACTTAATATATTTATACCTTCAAGAGCATCTTCGGCAGTAATAACTTTATAATCTTCTTTCTCAAGGGTAAATTTAATAAGCCGTCTTATAGCATAATCATCATCAATAACAATTATTACAGCCATAACTATTCCTTTCCGAGATCAATCATTTTTATACCACTGAGATAATCTTTAACCGGCGTATCCTGAAGGCCTTCCAGTTTCTGAATTATTCTCTCTATACGAAGAGTACTTTCCAGGATATGAGTTATTCTTTTTTTTATATCAGAAGGAATTTCTCTGGTTACAAGAGATTCTGACAGTTTCACAATAGATTTCAGAGGTTTTTCCATTTCCTGTTTTACAGTGAGAGCAACATGGCCGACAACAGCCAGACGCTCTGCCTTTATTAACTGAAGTTGAAGACTTCTGAGTCTGAGAAGTGCTTCTGCTCTTACAGAGAGTTCCTGATGATCAAAGGGTTTGGCCAGATAGTCATAGGCTCCGTAATCAAGTCCTTTTATCTTATCCTGAAGCTGATCCTGGGCAGTTAACATCATAACAGGTATGGTCTGAAGATCACTATCTTTCTGCAGGTGCTGCAGTACTTCATAACCGGTCATAGCCGGCATAATAACATCAAGGATAATAAGATCGGGATTAATTTCTTTTATCTGCTTCAGTGCTTCTACACCATTAGAAAAAGGATAAGTTTCATGATTATTTTTTTTTAGTCGATGGGTTACAATCTTTCGCACACCATCATCATCATCTATAATAAGGATCTTTGCCATAAGGATTTTACTGAAACCTTTCTCTCTTACTGAGTTGAGCATAAATAATACATGTGTAATTATATTAACCCGTAATGATTAACGGGAGGAAACAATTATTAACTGCTTATGCTCAGGTCAGTAAAATAATGATATGGAGTAAGGTCGAAATTTAACCTGATATATTATTATACTTAGAAAAACTAATAAAAGCAATAGAATTGAAAAAATCATTGACTGCTATGTAATGATAGATTATAATGCTTCCTAATGTGTAATACGAAAAAATTATGTGTAAAGAGGGTGATGGGTTAAGAAGATTCAGAACCTAAAACCCAGAACCTGAGACATTTAATTAATGTTCATTTATATATAAAATTACCTGTCATTTTTAAACACCAATCATATGTGAAAGTATAATAATGTTAGATTTCGGATCAGTAAAAAAACAATTAAAATATATGGTAAAAGAAAAAAATGAAACAAAAGGACTCTTTCATGACAGATTAAAACAGGGATGGTCAGAAGTAAAGAGATGGAAGGAAGACTGGGAAACACTGAAAAAAAAAGTAGAAGAAGCAAAAACTTCCTGGCTTCTTGGAAAACTATATGAATCTTTTGATAATAAAAGAAATACGCCGGAAAGGCCAAAGGAAATAACTGTTATAGCAACAGATGGTTCTCAAATATTTCCCGATCACCACGAAATATCATCATGTTATCTTATTAATACAGGTTATGTAGTAATTCATTATGGAACAAAAGAAAAACCCCTTATGTCACAGGAGGCTATGCTTTATTACAAAGATAATGATCTCTTTGAACAGGTAAATGGAAGAAAAATAAGTGTAAACACCTCCATAGTATCTGCCAGGAGAGGTATTCTGGAGATGGAAAAATTAACTCTTCTTCTGCTTGATAACTCTGCAAGAAAACATATTCTGGGTCTTGTAGATGGAACGCTCATTCTCTGGACTCTTGAAGGAAGTGCCCCTGATTTCAGAGATAAAATTTTAAAATCTTTTATAACATATCTGAACAGACTGAAAGACAGGAAAATACCTGTAGCATCCTATTTGAGCCGTCCCAGGACAAATGATTTTTCAAATAGCCTCAAAGTGGGACTGTGTCCGGAAAAAAAAGTTAACTGTGACGCATGTCCCTATAAAGAACAGCTATTTCTACCCTGTTCTCCTGTTGAAGGCATTACAGATGCCATGTTATTCAAAGGAGTTCTTAAAGAAGGGGAAAGAAGTCCTCTTTTTGAAAGCTCTTCAGGTATAATGTCACATTACGGAGAACATAAAATTTTATTCTATTATATCCATACAGGTCAGGAAATAGGAAGGGTAGAAATACCTCTGTGGGTTGCAAAAGATAAAGAGCTGCTCAATCGTACACAGAGCGTAATCTATGACCAGGTAAAAAAAGGAGGAGGCTATCCTGTTATTCTCTCAGAAGCCCATGAAAAAGCAGTAATAAGGGGAACTGACAGAGAAATATTTTACAGAATGATTTCTGACAGTCTGGTAGAAGAAAAGATCCCTGTTACAATGTCTGCAAAGAAGGCATCGAAAGAAGTGGTCAGAGTTTAAAATCGTGACGCGTGACGCGTAACGCGTGACGCGAGGTTCAGAACCATCAGGAATTGAAGGGTGAGTAGTGAGTCGTGAGTCGTGAAGGGTGAATAGTAGGGGCGCCCCCCCTGTGGTCGCCCGGTACCGGTGAAACACGTATCACGGCATTACGCATCACGAACCACCTGTCACGCGTAACGCGTTACGCGTCACGATTATAGGAGTTACATTATGAACAATGTCGGAGAAATACTTGAAAGCAGTACAAGGGAATTTATGGCTGAATGTAAAGACAGTCCGCCCCCTCTCGGCAGCCTCATTAAAATAGAGGGAACCCCTACAGTACTTGCAATAATATACAATATATTTACCTACTGTATAGAGCCCAACAGAAGGCCCACTGCTTACGGTATGTCCATAGAAGAACTGCAGGAAGAACAGCCGCAGATATTCGAATTATTAAAAACAGGATTTCAGGCTATTATAGTAGGTTTCCATCAGGATGGAGTATATCATCAATTCTCCCCTCCCCTGCCTCCGTCACTCCATAGTTTTGTCTATAACTGTACAGAAGACGAACTTCGTGCCTTTACTCAAGAACATGATTACTTGAGAATGATCTTCACTTCAAATAAAGGCCAGTCAGATGAAATAATAATATCCTTTATAAGACAGGCATGGAATACCTGGAGTCATGACAGAAATTTCATGATATCAGCAGGGAAAGAGCTGTCTATATTACTTAAAGATGATTATGAAAGACTTCAGTCAATAATCAAACGAATTCTTAAATGAACAAATAAAGGATCACGCGTCACGCGTGACGCGTCACGAATCAAAAATGACAAAAAAAAGAAAAAGAATAGGTGTAATAACAAAAGGTTCTCTTGTAGAAGGACTTGAAATGAAACATGACTCTTGCCAGTCAATAGAAGAAATAAAAGCAGGGAAATTTGTTGTCATAGACGGTGAAAAGAATCAGTTTTTCTCAATGATTACAGACATGAGACTTGATTCAACAAATCCTGAAATATTAATAAACCCTCCTTCTGAAGGTAACGGAATTATGAGGGAAATCCTGAGTGGAACAAATACCTATGCAACAGTATGTTTAAAACCAATGCTTATGGTAGCCAACAAAGAAGATAAAGAGGAAAAACCTGAAATAAGCCCTGTAAAATCAATACCTGCCCATTTTTCAGGAGTTTTTGAAGCACAGGATGAAGATGTAAATAGAATATTCGGAGAAGAAAGTCTGGGGAAAAAATATTTTAATATTGGCACTCCCCTTGATATGAACAGTCCTGTATGTCTTAATCTTGAGAGATTTGTAGAAAGAAGTAACGGTATATTCGGTAAAACGGGAACAGGGAAAACCTTCCTTACAAGACTTGTGCTGAGCGGACTTGTCAGGAATTCACAGGCAGCAAACCTGATTTTTGACATGCACAGCGAATACGGTTACAGGGCAATAAAAGAAGGAGGAGGAGAGTCTTTTGTAAAGGGACTCAAACAGCTATTCGGAGATAAAGTTGCCATATTTACCCTTGACCCTGAATCTTCGAAAGAAAGGCCTGTTCAGCCTGATTTCGTTGTAAAAATTCCCTATAATCAGATAAAAGTAGAAGATGTTCTTCCTCTTGAAGAAGTGCTCAATCTAAATCAGACAGCTCTCGAATCTGCCTATATAATAAGGAACCGTTTTGACAGGGAATGGCTCAGAACCCTTCTTGACCAGGAGTATGCAGATTTAGTTGATTTTTCAGAAGAAATAGGTGCAAATGCCAGTTCTATTTCCGCACTTTACAGAAAATTAAAAAGACTGGAAGATTTTGATTTTCTCACAAAACAGCAACCCCAGGTAGATGCAGTAAAAAAAATTATGGAATATCTGGACAGAGGTATTCATATAGTCCTTGAATTCGGAAGACAGAGCAATCTTTTATGTTACCTCCTTGTAGCAAATATACTTACAAGAAGAATCCATAAAGATTATATCAGAAAAACAGAAAAATACCTTTCCACCCAGAAACCTGAAGATAAACCCAAACAGCTTGTCATAACAATAGAAGAAGCCCATAAATTCCTTAACCCCACAGCAGCAAAACAGACAATATTCGGAGTCATTGCAAGGGAAATGAGAAAATATCATGTATCACTTCTCGTAGTGGATCAGAGACCATCAGGCATAGATGATGAAGTCCTGTCTCAGATAGGCACAAGGATTGTTGCCCAGTTGAATGATGAAAAAGACATTCAGGCAGTGCTTACGGGAGTGAGTAATACGTCCGGCCTCCGTTCTGTTCTTGCAAGCCTGGATTCAAAACAACAGGCCCTTATAATAGGACATGCCGTCCCCATGCCGATAGTTATAAAATCCAGGGACTATGATGAAAAATTCTATAAAGCCATGATGGATCAGGATGCCGGGAGGAAAGTGGATATCAATAAAATAATATCACGGTGGTGAAGTCGTGACGCGTAACGCGTGACGCGTGACGGGTGGTTCGTAATGCGTGATGCGTGATGCGTGATTTGACCGGTATTGGGCGCCCCCCTGCGGTCGCCCCTACTCTTCACTCTTCACTCTTCACTTTTCACTGGATTAACACTCCCTACCCTTAATTTCGGAAAAGAATTTTTCATAGATTTTATAAAATTTAACATGCCTGTTACAGTACTTTTCGGCGGAGTAATTACATTAAAATACAGAGAAGGATCTATATTTAAATTTCTGAGCTGAACCATGGTGACGGGATATTTATCCAGTAAATTAAACAGGGCATGGCACTCTTCCTCTCTGTCGGTAAAGCCGGGAATTACAAGCAGATTAATAGACAGAAAAATTTTTTCACCCATCTCAATAGAAGTCATTACATCCTTAAAAGAATAGGTCTGTGGTTTAAAATAAGCTGTATAATTATCTTCTTTTGCACTGTTAAGACCTATTCTTACACTGTCAAGGCCTGCTTCTATTGCTTTTCTTATAACATGAGGGTTACTGCCATTGGTATTTAAATGAATTGTTCCTCTGTCAGTTCTTCTTCTTATCTCTTTTATTGAATTCACGAGAAGATCTCCCCTGAGGGTAGGTTCTCCTTCACAGCCCTGGCCAAAACTTAATAAAGGTTTCTCTGCTCTATTTAAATGATTTACACCTGTAGAAACAATCTCTTCTATAGAAGGAGTAAACACTATTCTGTTCTGAGGGGACGGAAATCCTGATGACTCTTCATTCTGAAAGGAAATACATCCGCAGCATTGAGCATTACAGGCAGGAGAAATAGGAATTCCACCTTCCCATCTTTCATAAAATATATTCTGTGCATTGTAACATTGATAGTAAAGGGCACAGTGAGAAAGATGCTTCAACAGGCGGTTTCCCGGTTCTTTTTGAAGACGTTTTTTTACCTTCTTTTTTAAATCAGGAGTACTGTACTGTGACGGATCCCACTGTTTTACTTTTTCTGTTTCATGAGCTGCCACATAAAATCCATTACTTTTAAAACCTGTAAAGCTATAGGCGAATAAAGGAAGGGGCTGAACTTTTTTCTGTTCTTTATAAGCAGGCAGTAAAAGCCTTGTATAACCATTTGGCAGCAGGGTACTTACAGAGAAAATACCTCCTTTAACCCCCGCCATAGTGCTGAAACATTTCACTTTACCTCTATATTTTCCGAAGGGTAAACGTTCAGGCATTAAACTCAAAGAACTTCCATAAGGTAAAGGGATCATTTCAGAATTTAAAGCTTCTCTGAAGGAAAAGCCGTCAAAAGCCAGCGCTTCTATATCAGGATTATCATAAACCTGTCCGCATCGGTCAGAATAAACAATATTAAACATTTAGCTGGAGGAAATAAAATTAAATCTCTTTTCTGATAGAATATAAAGATAACTCCGGTACTATCATTCCTCGCGTCACGCGTCACGCGTCACGCGTCACGATATTAATTATTCCCGACTGATAATTACACCTCACTTACTCATAGAAAGAGCTTCTCTTGTTATGGTTTTCAGGAAGTCCAGATTATTTTTAGTCTTTTTAATGCGATCAATAAGAAGTTCAGTCATCTCAGTAGCATCAAAAACTGCAAAAGCTCTTCTGAGAAGCCATATTTTCTGAAGGTCACTTTCAGAAAGCAGTAGTTCTTCATGTCTGGTACCAGATTTTTTAAGATCAATGGCAGGGAAAATTCTTTTTTCTGCAAGTTTCCTGGACAGTTCCAGTTCCATATTACCGGTGCCCTTAAATTCTTCATATATGACATCATCCATTTTACTTCCTGTTTCTATAAGAGCAGTGGCAATTATAGTAAGACTTCCACCTTCTTCTATATTTCTTGCAGCACCGAAAAATGCCTTTGGTTTAATCAAAGCCATAGTATCTATACCTCCAGAAAGTGTTCTTCCACTTGTAGGAAGGGCAAGATTATAAGCTCTTGCAAGT
The DNA here is from genome assembly GCA_964431735.1 of uncultured Synergistia bacterium. Lineage (GTDB taxonomy): Bacteria > Vulcanimicrobiota > SpSt-956 > SpSt-956 > JAKJGF01 > CALARM01. The sequence goes on from CAYSLJ010000009.1 coordinate 50,800, forward strand.
CTTGTAAGACTGTCCAGTAAAATAACAACATCCCTTTTGTGTTCCACCAGTCTCTTTGCCTTTTCCAGAATAAGTTCTGCTACAATGGTATGATTTTCCGGAGGTTCATCAAAGGTAGAACTTACCACTTCACCTTTTATAGATCTCTTCATATCCGTTACTTCTTCAGGTCTTTCACCTATAAGAACAGCTATTATCGAGACATCAGGATAATTGGTTGATATACCATGAGCAATCTTTTTGAGTAGTATAGTTTTACCTGCTTTCGGAGGGGCTACTATTAAAGCTCTCTGCCCTCTTCCGAGAGGAGACATAAAATCTATTAACCTGGCTTCCATTTCATCATAGACTGTTTCCAGAGTAAATCTATTATTCGGATATATGGGAGTTAATTTATCAAAGGGAATCCTGGCCCGTGCATTATCAGCACTGTCTTCATTCACAGTAATGACTTTCAGCAATCCATAATATCTTTCGCCGTTCTTCGGTGGCCTTATCTGGCCGAGTACCGTATCACCTGTGCAGAGATCAAATCGTTTAATCTGTGATTGAGAAACATAAATATCATCCGAACCGGGAAGATAGCTGGAACGCCTTAAAAAACCATACCCTTCAGGCAATATATCAAGTACTCCTCCGGCAAATATCAAACCTTTCTGCTGTGCCTCATTTTCCAGAATCCTGTGTATAAGGCTATTTTTCTTAAGATTATGATAACCTGTAAGACTTTTTTCCTTTGCTATTTCAAGCAAATCAGTTCTACTCATATTTTCGAGTTCTTCAAATTCCATAAAAATCACCTCTTAATTATTTTAATTATTTATATTCAATGGCTACAAAACTCACCATTTTAAGTTTCCTGTCTGTTAATAACATTTAAACAAAGAGCAAAGAGTAATATAGAGCCACCTCCCAGTACAAGATAATTAAAAAACAAACCGCTACAATTTCCTTCCAGACCTTTTGTAATACCGTCTACAAGATAATAACTTGGCAGGCATCCTGACAGAGTACGTAATAAACTGGAATTTTCAGAAAGTACAATAGGCACCATCAGACATATAAAAGCAAGAGAATTAATAGAATTTGCCGTACTCTGCGACGGAGATATAAATGCTACAAATATTCCCCAGCAGGAAAAAAATATGCCTCCCAGTAACAACATAGAAAATAAAACAGGTAAATTACCTGTCAATGACCTGTTTAAACCAAGCAACAGAAAAGCAGAAGAAAAACTCAATATAATACCGAGCAGTGCTTTCCCTGTAATAAAATCATAAATACTGGCAGGAGATACAAGTAATGCATCCAGAGTTTTTCTATCCTTTTCTTCAATCAAAGAAGAAGTTGTTATTACAAGACTTCCCATAATAGTCAGAAGTATCCATAAGGGAAGAATATAATGTAAAGTACCTCCTCTACCGGGTTTATAAATCTTTTCTATCTTTACCTGCATAGGGAAAGGCTGTTTCGCATAGATTCTCATTAATTCAAATAATTCCATTAAAAGTATTTCCGATCCCTTTAAAGCAGGTTCATTAATTAAAATTCTGACTGCAGGCTGACTGTTTTTCGAGATATCTTCATCGAAATATTCCGGCAATATAATTACAAGTAAACAATTTCTATCATTAAGGCTTACAGGGCCTTCTTCCTGATTTTTCAATAATTTTATGGAAAAAAGGCCGGTCTTTTTTAAAAAATCCAGAAAACCTGATTTACCATTATCATAATACCCTATTCCCGGAAGAGCATCTGAATAAGAAAAAGCACAGGTAAACAGTAATGATAATACTACAGGAGTTGCCAGACTGACCCATACAGCCTTACTCCGGGTTATATCAATTAAATCCTTTAACAAAATAGCAAAAATACTATGGAAGGACATCCATCACCTGTAATTAAAAATCGTGACGCGTGACGCGTAATGCATAACGCGAGGCAAGATTATCTTCTCTCTTTTTATCTAAAAAAATCTGCTAAAATATAACATTCACCTTTTCCGGTGAAAACTGCCGGCTGAATGCTTACTAAGGGGTTGTCAAGAAATAACCCAATCACATTTACGTCTATATCGTGACGCGTAACGCGTAACGCGTGACGCGAGGATGATAACCGTTCTAACAATTTGCCAGGGTTATTTTCTTACAGTCCCTAATAAAAATGAAATGTATATAAATCTGAGGATGGACGATTATATGTCAATCATCTATAACTTCTCAGTAGTAATTTCTGACAGATAGCCTTTTTTTGATAACATGGTCTTAAAATCTTCGGCAAGAAACTTATCCTTTGTCCTTATAATAACAGTATATACAGGTTCTTTTCCTTTAACAATTTTATTGACTTCTACAGAACATTTTATAGCTGCTTTATTTAAGATCTTCCTGGCCATTTCTACGGCATCTTCATAACGCTGATAAACAGGACCTACCTGAACTATAGTTATATTGGGATTTATATCGGGACTGAAAATCTTTACAGAAAAACCATTGCTTTCCAGTACTTTTTTTGTTTGATTGGCAAGAAATTCTCTATCCTTTAACTGGTAAACAACTGCTACTATAAACCCTTTATCTTCAGTTTTATAAGATACCTTTGAAACAATTTCCACATCAAAAGATCTGGCTTTAAATTCTTCAGCTACTTTCTCTGCCATGCTTTTATCCTGACCGTAAAAAGAACAGTTAACCTTATATAAAACCTTTCCCATATCTACAGAGGAAAGACCATATTTCCCAAGTAAAATCATCAATAAAGAAAAAAAACTGAGCACTCCGAAAAAAACTATAAGCCATTTTGGTGGTGATGGTATTAAATTTTCTTTCATTTTTTAATTACCTGAATAAAATTCATCATTATATTTATTTACAGAGGGCTTACCATAGAGGTTAATATTTTGTACTTTCACCTGCTTATTCTAGCAAATCTATTATAATTAGTCAACTATAGATTACCTCGATTTGTAATTCTTAAAAAAACTTCTTCCAGTTTTGGTTCTTCAGAGTGTATGGACAGAAGAATTTTACTGTTAAAAAATTCTTTTATTTTATCTCCTGTATCATTGCAATCTACAGGTAAAGATATTACTCTGGCAATACCATTTTCTTCTATTTTAACATTAACTGTTCTTGAAGAATAAAGACTTTTAAGACTCTCTGTTCTGTCAAGAGCAATTATAGTGCCTCTGTCTATTATAGCCACACGGTTGCACAGTAACTCTGCTTCTTCCAGATAATGAGTTGTAAGAAATACAGTAACCCCTTCTTTACTCAGATTTAAAATCATATTTCTGATCTGATGAGCCGAATGAGGGTCAAGACCGCTTGAAGGTTCATCCAGAAACATTACTGACGGTTTATGTAAAAGCGCACGTGCTATAAGAAGACGCTGTTTCATTCCCCGGGAATAATGCTGCACTGATTCTTTTGCTCTATGTGACAGTTCAACTATATCCAGGACTTCATAAACCCTCTTCTGTGATACTCTGTAAAGTCTTCTGAAGAGCTCCAGATTATTTATACCGCTCAATCTATGATAGAGATTTTGATGTTCAAATACTACACCTATATTTTCTTTAAGTTTTTTTCTATCTTTTATTATATCATAATTACATACAGAAGCTTTACCTGATGTTGGTTTTATCTGACCCGTAAGGATCCTGAGAGTAGTTGTTTTACCTGCGCCGTTAGGCCCCAGAAAGCCAAATATTTCACCCTTTTCTACCTTAAAAGAAATATTATTTAATGCTGTAATGGTTTTATATTTTTTTGTAACTTCAATAACTTCTATCAAAAGTTTCTGGCTCCATGTTTTAGCGTGATGCGTGATGCGTGATGCGCGTTTTCACCGATACCGGGCCGACCATCTTTCACTCTTTCACTCTTTCACTCTTCACTCTTTCACACCAGTGTTCCCCTGAGCTGTCCGTTTTCAAGATAAAAAATACGATTGGCCACACTTGCAGATTTCGGGTCATGAGTGACCATGATAAGAGTAACTTCCTGTGTTTCATTTATAGAACGTAAAACCTGCATTATTTCTCTACTGGTTTTTGCATCCAGATTACCTGTAGGTTCGTCTGCCAGCAAAAGTCCCGGTTTATTGGCAAGGGCTCTTGCAATAGCCACTCTCTGCTGCTGCCCGCCTGACAGATTTGACGGTTTATCATCTTTTTTCTCTTCCAGTCCTACTACACGTAAAAGGGCCAGTGCTCTTGCTTCTCTCTGTCCTTTAAATGTATCTCCAAGCTGCATGGGAAGAATAATATTTTCTATGACTGTAAGCGTGGGAAGCAAATTGTAATTTTGAAAAACAAAACCTATATTATAAAGTCTTATCTTCTCTCTTGTAGCTTCATCTGCCTCTGAAACATCTACATTATCAAGATAAATACTGCCGAAAGTAGGATTATCTATACAGCCCAGTAAAAAAAGAAGTGACGATTTACCACAGCCGGAAGAGCCCATGATTGCGATAAAATCGCCCTTTTCAACGGTAAGACTCGCATTATCTATAACCTTGATAATGCCGGCAGAAGCTTCAAAATATTTTCTTAAATTCTGTACTCTTACATTCATTAATAATCGTGACGCATGACGCGTGACGCGTGACGCGTGATACTATTATCACCGGTCACCGGTCACTGATCGCTGGTCACTGTTAAACTCACTCCCATCTCAAAGCCTTTATAATATCCATTCTGGAAGCTATAAAAGCAGGTATTAAAGCACCTAAAAGACCCACTCCTATGGAAAGAGCCAGCGCTTCAAGGACTAATTTCACAGTAACCTGTGACACAGGGAAAGACAGTCTCAACAGTGTAACAATGGCATCATTGAAAAGACCTGCTCCCAGATACCCCAGGATAATACCGAGAATTCCTCCTATAGTGGAAAGAAAAAGAGATTCACATAAAACCATGCCGAAGATAAAAAATCTGGATGCTCCTATAGCCCTGAGTGTTCCGAACTCATCCATTCTTTCATAGGTGGACATAAGCATCGTATTCATAGAAGCAGTTATAGCAATTAATATTCCTATAGCTGAAATAGCATACTGAAGAAGCCTTACAAGATCGACAAAATGATTGGCATCTCCAAGATACTCGGCTTTAGTCTTTACTGAAATACCTTTTATAGTTAAAATCTGCTTGATTATCTTTTCCATATCGGGATTTGCCAGATTATCTTCAAGTTGAATCCATATTTCCTGAACACCGTTGGCTTTTTGAGCCGCCAGTGCATCTTCGAGAGAAATAAAACAGGCATAATCCTCAAAACTTGACACGCCGTAGTTTTTTCCTACTACAGTAAACTCTGTCTCCGATATAGGAAATACACCGCCTTTATCAATATTCAGCACCTTTGATATCTGAGGACCTATTATAAGCTGGTGACTCGCCTGAATGGTTTCTCCGTCCTGAATTTCAAGCTTCGGAAAAAATACATTCATTTTTTCCGGGTTTATACCCCATACAACAACACCCATTTTATCTTCCCCGACAGATGCCAGTAATCTTGTTATACCTGTTACCTCTTTTATTCCCTGTATGGACGTTATCTGTTCAATGGCTTCACATGGTATTGTAAGATAACCGCTGCCTATGGCTCCCATAGAACCGGCAGGTAAAAAAGATGTAGATTTAGGAATTACATAAAGACTTACCGATTGAAGATTTATTTCATAATTCAATCTTTCATAAAGCCCTTCGGCAATGGAGACGAGTGATATTGTAGCGGCAACTGCAAGGAGCACTCCTATTATAGTCAGAGCACTTCTTTCTTTTTTCCTGGTAACATTCTTCTGAGCCAGGGATATAAAAACAAACATTTAATCATCTCTTTATAAGTGAGTGGTGAGTAGTGAGTAGAGAATTACTGCTCTTTACTCTACAGATAAAATTCCTTTGTTACGACAGGAGAGTTCGCCGTGTCCTGTGGAAATCCTTCTGTGTAAAAAAGTTATTGACCCGGTTATCAGCCTTTTATTTATGAAGAAAGACTGAAAGGATCACTTTCAAGTTCTTTAAGTATATAAGATTTGAAGTTCTTAAGTGTATCTATACATGCCTCCTGTTTCAGGGGACCAAATTTACTGATTTGAACCATCAAAGAAGTCATTTCCATGAGATTTTTAAATTCTTCCGATGTATCATGCTCTTCTATCACATCTTTCATATAACCGAGAAGTGTGTTTATATCATTTTTCTCATACGATTTTTCTATCATAGTTCTTTCTATAATATGAAGAAAAAGTTTATAAATCATATTACTCAATCTGTTTCCTGAAATTGCCATAGCTGCCTGTTTTGCCAGAATTGCCAGAATCTCTATATCTTCTTTAGAAAATCTGTCATTATCTTTATTTATTACCTCCAGGACCCCTATGACTTTTTCCGATAATTCCATAGGAACTGCAAGGATTGAGCGTGTTTCATAATCTATCTCTTTACTTATAGCAGGGTCAAAAAGTTCGTCATCTTCCACAGAACTGACACATACAGGCTGTCCATGAAGAGCTACATAACCGGCAATTCCCTTACCGAGAGGAAACCTTTTGTCTTTAAGTTTTTCAGATTTCTCACCTTTTACTACTGCAAAATAAAGTTCTTCCCGTTCTTCATCTACAAGCAGTATTGAACCTGCATCGGTATTTGTAACCTTAAGAGCAACATCCATAATAGAATCTGCAAGATCCTTTTCCTCAAATTCCAACGCCAGTTTTGAAGTTACTGTCACGAGAGAAAGAATGTCTTTCAGGCTTCTCTTAACTCTCACATCTTCATCAATTTTTTTTTCAGGAGGTCCGTAAGAAGGAAAAGAAGTCTCTCGATATAAATCTTTATCAGCCATAATTTTACCTTTCAGAAATATATTAGCTGTCAGCTTTTTATTACCAGGACACTAACAATTATATCATTATAGTCAAGAAAAAGAAAGTAATACAAGGATTCTTTTGCTGTTTATGGAATAAATAGATATGAATGAATCTGTTGAGTCAGAGAAAAATCTTTATTCTATAATAACACCTGAAATAGCCTGGGGCGAAAGCAAAGGTAAAGGTGTTAAAATAGCCATAGTTGACAGCGGTATAGACTCATATCACCCTGACCTGAAAGATTCTGTTACAGGCGGTGTGGAAATATCCATTGACAGGGAAAAAAATATACATATTATCACTCCTGATATAATAACAGACTCTTTCGGTCATGGCACAGCCTGTGCCGGTATAATAAAGAGGCTGGCGCCGGAAGCGGAACTTTACAGCATAAAGGTCACTGCATCGGGAAGAGGAAAAGGGGAAGTATTTCTTGCAGGGTTGAAATGGGCCATAGATAATAATATGCATGTAATAAATCTGAGTCTCGGCACAACAAGCAGTATTTATACGGGACGATTTTTTAAACTCCTTGAAGATGCCTACTATAAAGGCAATATAATAGTGACAGCAGCAAACAACCTTCCCTCTCCCAGTCTCCCTTCCGTATTTTCTTCCGTCATAGCAGTTTCTTATGATGATTTTAAAGATGATTTCTCTTTTGTATACCACCCCAATAATAAGATAGAATTCGATGCTCCCGGCATATATGTAAAAACCACCTGGCCGGGAGGAGGATACAGGAAAATGACAGGCACAAGTTTTGCCGCTCCTCATATATCGGGGTTGACTGCATTGATTTTATCAAAATATCCCGGCCTTATGGCCTTTCAGGTAAAGGCTATATTGAGTTTTATGGGGAAAAAGAAGGCTTAAGAGTCAATTTTTAATTATAAACTTTTTGCAGGAAAAGATCAAATCCTCCAGGCACTGTAGAAACTCCATATGTTCTGTGATATAATAAATATATAGATCTTTCTCATAGAAAGGATTGCCGGGATTATTTATAGAACAGGAGATAGATAATAATGAAATCCGACGATATAAAGATTGCCCATGCCAATTATGATATAGTGTTCAAATCTCTCACAGGGTTATTTAAAGACCAGACTCTGGAATTCTACGGTCTTAAAACTGCTCCTATCGTAAGGGCAGAACCGGCAGAACTCCCTCAAATACAGATAGACGAAAGACGTATGGATTTTGTCTTTTATCTGTCAGATGATTCATTTATGCACATTGAGTTTCAAACAACAGTAAAAGAGGATGACCTGTTGAGATTTAAACTATATGATACACTTCTTTATGAACAGAAAAGAAAACCTGTTAGAACTGCCGTTATTTATGGAGCAGGTATAAACAGCGCTCCCGTATTTCTTGATCACGGCTCTATAAAATATATTGTAGAACCTGTCTTTATGGGGAATTATGACGGCGATAAAACATATAATGAACTGGTGGAAAAAATTAATTCACGAATTACATTGACCATACAGGATAAATTAAATCTCATATTTCTTCCTCTTATGAGAAATTCTGTAGATAAATCTCAAAGGGCTATAGAAGCTATAGAATTAGCTCAGAAAGTGGAAGATAAAAATGAACAACTCTTTTTAATAGGATGTCTGGTTGGTATATCAGACAAATTTATTGATGAAGAATATGTAAGGAAAATGCTGGAGGTGTTACGTATGACAAGGGTTATGCAGGCATTATATAAAGAATTTAAAGAAGAAGGAATAAAAGAAGGAATAGAAAAAGGAATAGAAAAAGGAATAGAAAAAGGAATAGAAAAAGGAATAGAAAAAAATAGATTGGAAATGGCACATAAGATGCTGGAAGATAACATTGACATCAATCTGATCGTAAAATATACAGGCCTTATGATTGAGGAAATTAAAGAATTATTGAAAGATGACAGGGATTAATGGGATGGAAAGGATTACCGGGATTTTTTTGTCTGCATCACAGATGACACGGATTATTGGATTACACGGATTTATTTTTCCCGGAATTAAATTATGTTGTCAGAACTCGGATATATCGGATTAACGGATGAGTCGGATACTTCTCCCTTACTCTATCTTATCAATCCGATATATCCGATAAATCCGACGCATCCGAGTTCTGACAATGGAAGCTACTGCCGGATGGAGAAATAGATATCCTATCCATTTCTATTATCCATCCAAACAGCAGACGAGATTTTTTTCTATATGTTCAATGTTTAAATAATTTATATCCCCTTAATATATAAGAGTCAAAATTTTGCATTTTTCCAAAAAAATTTTAATTTTTTTATTTTTTATCAGATCTATTCAGGAAATAAAACTCTGATAACTGTCCTGAAGCAAAGGACAGAAAGAGTCTTCTCACTGTAGAAACTCCATATATTCTGTGATATAATAAATATATAGATCTTTCTCATAGAAAGGATTGCCGGGATTATTTATAGAACAGGAGATAGATAATAATGAAATCCGATGATATAAAGATTGCCCATGCCAATTATGATATAGTATTTAAATCTCTCACAGGCCTGTTTAAAGACCAGACTCTGGAATTCTAGGGTCTTAAAACTGCTCCTATTGTACGGGCAGAACCGGCAGAACTGCCTCAGATACAGATAGATGAAAGACGTATGGATTTTGTATTTTACCTTTCTGATGATTCATTTATGCACCTTGAATTCCAGACAACAGTGAAAGAAGATGACCTCTTAAGATTCAAGCTCTATGATACACTTCTTTACGAACAGAAAAGAAAACCTGTCAGGACTGCCGTTATTTATGGAGCAGGTATAAACAGTGCTCCCATATTCCTGGATCATGGTTCTATAAAATATATTGTAGAACCGGTTTTTATGGGTAATTATGACGGTGATAAAACATATAATGAACTGGTGGAAAAAATTAATGCAGGACTTACATTAACCATACAGGATAAATTAAATCTCATATTTCTTCCTCTTATGAGAAATTCTGTAGAGAAATCTCAAAGAGCTATAGAGGCTATAGAATTGGCACAAAAAGTGGAAGATAAAAACGAACAGATATTTTTAATAGGCTGTCTTGTAGGCATATCAGATAAATTCATTGATGAAGAATATGTAAAAAAAATGCTGGAGGTGTTACGTATGACAAGAGTTATGCAGGCTTTATATAAAGAATTTAAACAGGAAGGAATAGAAGAAGGCAAAAAAGAAGGCATGGAAAAAGGTATGGAAAAAGGGAAAATGGAAACGGCACAAAAGATGCTGGAAGATAAGGTTGATATAAATTTAATCGTAAAATATACAGGACTTATGATAGAAGAAATTAAAGAATTGATAAAAAACGACAGGGATTAACGGGATGGATCACGGATTAAAAGGATTACACGGATGACACGGATTATTGGTTACACTGATTTATTTTTCCCGGAATTAATCTCAATCCATAAATTTTCTTCAATCCCACAGGATAAACTTATCCCCCAATCCATATGGCAGAATCCTTTTCCATCTTTCGAGCCTGTTTAAGCCTACCAGACGAAAAAGGGGATATATATTTGTCCGGCAGAGCCGGAGCAGGATTACAGCCTGGACAGGTTGTTGATCTGGAATAGAGTCCTTAAACCATATTCTTCTGACATATAATTAACCTGTGCTGACAGGACGGAAACCCAGGTTGTTGTTGCGGTTATCAGGCGTGTTGTTGTTGCGGTTCGCCGACCGGCAGTTATCGGGATTATTGTTCCAGCTGCCGCCGCGTTTGACACGGTTAGCGCCTGTAACGACTGTACCCCTTAAAGTATGCAAATATTAAGTCTGTCACTGAAAAAATTTCTCCTGCCATGTAATGTGCTTGAGTGAATAAGATAACCTGTTCTGCTTGAAATTGAACGGGAAAGGAATAATTCATCAATATTGCCTTTCATATATTCTTTTTCCATAGCTCTAATTTTTCTCTTAAATTTAGCCCATTTTTTACCTTCCAATCTTATCAGGGAAGGAAAAATAGAAAATCCGAGGAAAGGAATTCCCTGGCTTACAGGTGCTAAAATCAAACTTTCTTCTTTCAGGGAAAGAGAGAGAGTTTTCGAAAGAAAATCTCTAATAAGATAGATTTGTTCTTTTATTAATGTTTTTTCCTCTCCAAAGATAATAAAATCGTCCATATATCTTATATAACCTTTAATAGAAAGTTTATTTTTAACAAAATGATCCAGCTGACCGAGATAATAATTGGCAAAATATTGACTTGTAAGATTTCCAATAGGAAGCCCCTTACCCGGCTTATTTCCCTCAACAGGGTGCTCGATAATTAAATCCAGAAGGGTTAAGAGTTTTTTATCTTTAAATTTCTTTCTGAGAAGATTTTTTAATATTCTGTGATCAATACTTTCAAAGAATTTTCTTATATCTCCTTTAAAAAAATAATTATTATGCCTGGTAAAATATTGGGTTTTCTTTATCGCTCTGTGGGTTCCTTTATCTTTACGGCAGGCATAGGTGTCATAGATAAAACTTTTCTCAAAAAATGGTTCTATTATATTGCATATGGCATGGTGTACCACACGATCCCGAAAGTGAGCGGCACAGATTTTTCTTTTTTTCGGTTCAAAAACATAGAAAATATGGTAAGGCATAAGATTATAAGTGCCTGAAATAAGTTCTTCCTGTAACTCAAAGAGTTCTGTTTCCAGATGAAAATAGAAATCAGCCACAGTATGTTTATGTTTTTTTCCAAGACCTGCCTTACGGGAGGCAAGTAAAAGATTTCCAAAAGAAACTATTTGTTCAAATAAATATCCATAACGTTTCACAGCGCAACTTCCTTCTGTTTAATCCATCCTCCAAGCATTTTTCCAACTTCATTAATAGATTTCCCTGCATATTCATAGGCATTGAGATTAATAAATTTCTGATTATAGGACATACGGAGAAGAACTCTGAGTTTTTCAAGTCTCAAATTGGCTTTTTTCAAAATCTCCATTTTATTTTTTGAATATCTCGCTTCTATTAAATCTTCCACAATATCAAGGGCTAAATTCTCTATGCGATTTACAAAGATAAAACGAACCTTTCTGGGAAATTTTTCAGTTTTTAAGAACAGCCACTCTATAAACTCCACCCATTTTATAAATATGGGAAGGTCTTTATTACTATCCATCGATTTTCCCCTCTACTCTCTCTTTATTATCAGCTAAAATATTCAACAGGTCTTTACCGTATTTTTCCACCCTTGCCCTGCCGAAACCTTCTATATTGGAAAGGGCGTTCAGACTCTGAGGTCTGAATTTAATCATTGTGGCAAGCTGTTTGTTTGTACAGATAATATAGTGAGAAATTCCGTCAGATTTGGCCCTTTCAGCCCGCCAGCTGCGCAGGGAATTAAATAAGGGCATATCTTCATCAGAAAGTATTTCTCTCCAGGCTTCTTCTTTCTGCTTCCTGGTTTCTACCGGAGAGTCAAGTGATTTCATACGGTAGATTATTATTATAACAAGATATGGTATTTCATCTTTAATAAAAAAATGATCCTTTAAAGATAAAATCTCTTTATCTTTGATAAAATCCCTGACAGGCATATCATCAAAGGAATCTATGGCTGAATTAAATTTTAATGTAATAATTTTGCTTAACATATTAAATCTCCTTCCCAAAAATCCCCCGCCCGGACATTCAGACCTCCATTACGGGGGAGCGGCTTAACGCCGCTGTTCCCCCTTCATTACGGTCTGAATGTCTCCCCCCGGGACAATTTGATTACAATTTCTCTTTTACCCTTTTTGAAAAAATTCGCAAAAGGGTAAAAGAGTAAAAAAATCAAGAGTAACTAATTCCTGACAGGACGGAAACCCAGGAAGTAGTTGCGGCCATCAGGCGTGATGCCGATGCGGAACGCCGACCGGCAGCCATCGGGACCAAAGTTCCAGCTGCCGCCGCGAATGACACGGTAAGCGCCCGAAGCAGGGCCTGTAGGATTCGTGCCGGGACTTATACCATAATAAGCAGGTGGATTTATCCCACTATCACTGAACCAATCACTGCACCATTCCCACACATTTCCGCTCATATCATAAAGGCCAAAGCTATTAGGAAGTTTCTGACCTACAATATGATGATTCTCATTACCGGGGCCACCATATCCATCTCCGGCATTATTCCAGTACCACGCATAATTCCCGATATTCGGCGGATCAGGCGGATAAGGATCACCCCAGTAATATTCTGCCGCATTACCGCCACGGCAGGCATATTCCCACTCTGCCTCTGTAGGAAGTCTATAACCATTAAGAGTCCTCCATACAGAAGGATCATTTCCTCTATTATTTATCGGCCCGTAACAGGAAGTCAATCCCTGCTGAGTACTCAACCAGTTGCAATATGCTACCGCTCCATACCAGGATACATACACTACAGGACGATTTTCATAACCAGAAATTACAGAGAACGTTCCAGCACCGGGCCCGCCTGTTATTCCCTGATACTGGTCTGCAACTATATTGATCCACTCTACTCCACCTTCTGTCTGATTACCTTCAGAATTTAAAAATAATACATAATTCGAATTAGTTACTTCATATTTAAACATATTAAAAGAACTTACTGTAATCGCGTGAACTGGTTCTTCAGATGCAGAAACAGTACTCCCCATATTAAAAGTCCCTCCGGCAATCGCCACCATCGGAGGCCCTACTACAGGTGTAGAAGTAGCCATCACGGTAGGAGTCACAGTAGGAGTCGCAGTCGCCGTAGCAGTCGGCTCCACCAGTGGCCTCACATTTATACTCTTCACTCCGGCAGTCACCTCATCATTCACTGCTCCGAAAGGACTTCCCGGACTTCCGTTATATTCGCTCTCACTCCTCCAGAACTCCACACGGCACGCACCCTGAGGAACTCCTGTAAAAGTAAAATTGCCTCCGCTGTCGGCAGTCACTGTCTTTAAAGGAACAGAACTCCCTTCAATAGAAGAACCTGAAGGATAGGAATAACTGTAAAATACTACAAAAGCTCCTCCTATAGGAGTAGTCCCGTCATATTCAACAATCTTACCGGTTATATCACCTCTAGGTATATCCCCCGGCGTAAGAACAGGTGTGGCAGTTACAGCCGCTCCCGTAAGAACTATATTTACCTCTACCTCTCCGCCGGCAGGAACAGAACCGTAACCTGTTCCGCTCTTACCATCTGCACCTGTAGCGATCACAGTCACAGGATTCGACGGTATGCCGGGAAGACTATAATTACCGCTTCCATCTGTTACGGCATAATTCGTAAAATTCTCTACCTTTACCTTTACACCGGAAATTCCAATTCCATTACAGGTTACAGCACCTCTCACAGTTCCTGTACCATCTGTAACTGTAACTCCCACCTCTGACCTCGATGAGCCGTTTACTGCTATAACCTTTCCAATTCCTGACTTCGCAGCGGTAAATATGCCTGTAGATGACACAGTCCCAATATCTCCTTCTACAGACCATGTGGCAGGCGGCTCGACAGGGGAACCATTGCTATCTGTGCCGTAAGCGGTAAACTGAAAAGTCCCTCCAATCCCTACAGGACAGAGGAGTCTGTCAGGAATAATTTTAAAATTAGAAAAAGCAGCACTGCTTGAATTGGGATCTACTATTACTACAGGCTGTTCTATGGGAACGAAAGAACCGTATTCCACTGTTATAGTATTTACTCCCACAGGAAGACCTGAAAGATTGAAACTACCGTTTTTATCTGTAGTACCTTTCACTCCTCCGATTGTTACTGTAGCTCCTTCGGCACCATGATAGCCTGAAGGAGGATTATTACTGTAAAGGACAATCATACCTGTCCCTGAACCTGCCTGCTGACCTGAAAGTTTATCATCTGACAGAAATGGAATAAATATAAATCCACCCTGGGAGCCAAATACTGCACTTACTATAGCGGCAATAGCACCGCAGCCGATAAAATTAACTATTACAAAAACAGAAAGACATAAAATCAAAATAAGACTGAACAGAAAAGTTCTCTTCATTTTCAAAACAAAATTCCTCCTTTTTTATGAAAAATATAATGAGATGTAAGAAACAAGGATTCCTTACTTGATTTATAAAAACATTCCCTTTACTCTCTAACAGACATGACCGGAGCGGTCACAACTAAATATGAGAATATGCTTTCTGTCAGGCATCTGACTTCATCATTCTCATATAAATTACTATACTTTTGCAGAATTTTGAAAAACCGTTGTCCTGTAAGGGCATCCCTCGCGGATGCCCCGCAAGGTAGAATAAGGCTTTGTTTAAAAAGTGCAAAAGTATAGTAAATTATTAAAAATAAAATACCCCCTTTCTGAGCAACATTAAAACTTCGGCAATACAACAGAATTAACCGGCTATTCTTCTACAACAGACCGGCAAAGGAATTCCAGTCCATAGTTTCACCTGAAGCAGAAAAAGAAATACCGTTTTTATCCAGTCTGGCTTTACCTTCAAAGGAAGATGTAGGAATTTCACGTTCAAAAGTACTTTCTATCTTAACTCCCGCACCTTTTACGTTTGTATAGCCAAGACCTGACTCACCTGTAGTATCGAAACGTTCAAAAGTGCGAAGTTTTGAGTCTACTTCAACAGAGGGATTGAGAAGGTTGTCCATTACCTTTTCCTGAAATATTTTCTTTGCATCATCATAATTTTTATTATCTATGGCACTTTTAAGTTCTGTTCCCACATCAGGGGGAAGTGTTTTAATTAAATTACTTAAAGAAGTGCTTAACTCCAGTTCGGCTCCTTTATTCATAAGATCTCCGAAATTTTTCTCTCCTTCTGCATTTATTTTAAATACTGTATCACTCTGTGAGGAACCGTCTTTATTTAAAGTCATAACCTCTTCAAGGGATAACTTACCTGTAAGAGATGCATCTGTTTTACTTAAAGTTCCTTCAATCTCCAGGCCGGGAAATTTACTGTCAAAATCTCCTTTTATGAGATTATCCAGGCTTATGGAACCTTCTTTTGAAAGGCCTGTAGTAAAAGTATATCCTCCCTTATCATTAATTTCCAGTTTGCCTCCGCCTTTCAATTTATCTACGATAGAGGCTTCCTGTCCGACAACCATAGCAACACCGGCGCTGAAATTACTTCCTGCTCCACCATCAAATTCAACGGATTTAAAATGGTTTTTAATAAAATCAACTGGTTCACCCGGTATATTTACACCGGGAATCTGTTCGATTCCCAGAACTTCCAGTTTTGTCATAATATTTCCAACAGGTGCCAGGCTACTTATTTGATCAGACATTGCAGATAAACCTGCATGGGCAAGAAAGCCTGCCATATTTTTTGCTTCATCCTTTTTGGATAAATCAAGATCAAATGACCACTTTGTCCCTGTTTCCAGATTTGCTTCCCCTTTAGCTCCCGCTCCCCCTGCAGCAGATTTGGCTACGTCTCCGGAGAGTAAACTTTTCTCACCTGAACCGGTAGTAAGGACAAATTTATTCGGATCTTTTTTGTCTCTTTCCAGAGATATTTCAATATTAAATCCTTTTCCTGCCTGTAATTTGGCTATCTGTTCTTCTCCAATACCGAATTTGAGCAGGTTTTTGCCTGACAGGGTCATTTTTTCTCCAGGTTTCATAAGGTCAACTTTAAGACTATTGAGTATATTCTTATCATCAGCAGTTAAATCACAGTCATTTATGGTTTTTAATTTCACTTCTTCAGCTACAGCAGGGGTGTTCAAATCATATTCATCTGATAGATTAAAACCTTTACCTTCAGTCTCAACATCACATTTTTTTATTTCATCACCCCATCCGCCTCCTCCATTACCTGCTTCTCTGGAATTATTTGACTTTACCTGAGAAAAATTATTCCACGCGATTTTCTTTGAAAGATTTTTAATATTCGAAAAAAATGACTCATCCTTATGCTCTTCTTTAGTTTTAGCCTGAAAGGAATCCTTCTGAGCAACTTCAGCTTTAGCCTCTGCCGCCACCTGTTTTACATTCTCTTTTACCTGACTCACACCGGATTTACCTGCTTCTGCCCTTGCCACCGTCTGCTTCCTGCCAGCAGGTTTCAAAGAAGCTCCTGCCACTGCAGAAACCTGATAAAGCCTTACATCTTCACCTTCTTTTTCACAGAGCACCATGAGTTCTTCTTCATAAATCTTATATATGACAGGAGCAATTGCAGACAGTTCATCATCTGTTATATCTTCAGGGGATAGAGCTGAAATATCATCTAAAATTTCCGATAACTTCCTCTTTCCTGCTATATGGTTTCTTGCCTTATCAGAAGGCATTTCGTAAATAAGTTTATCATCATAAAGAATTATTTTTGTATCATCATAAGGTATTGCTTCCCCGGAAGCATAATCTTTAAGAATATGTCCTTCTAACATATTTCCGTCATCAAAAATATAAATATTTCCTTCCACATCGAGAAGATATTTCTCTGATTTCATAATAATCGTCCTCCTTCTATGCTAATATTATTCCATCCTCATAACCTGAGTCGCAGGAGAAATATTCGTAATATCCGGCACTACTCAGCTTTCCTCAGTGGAAGATAAACTTTCTTCACTTTCAGGATCCACAGTTTCTCCTTCTCCCGATAAAGTATCCCCTTCAGTTTCTTCTGTCTCATATGTTCAATATTTAAATAATTTATATCCCCTTAATATATAAGAGTCAAATTTTTGCATTTTTACAAAAAAATTTATTTATTTTTTGTAACTATTCAGGCTATTGAAAATATTATAAATGGTGTATTGACATAAAACAAGTATTTCTTTAAAAGACTGTAAGAAAATAACCCTGGCAAATTGTTATAACGGTTATCATCCTCGCGTCACGCGTTACGCGTTACGCGTCACGATATAGACGTAAATATGATTGGGTTATTTCTTGACAACCCCTAATATAATCAATATTGCTTTAAAATTTCTGAAAGAGAAAAATAAGAGAATATGGACTTAAAAGAATTATCAGAGAAAATAAGAGAAAACCCAGAAGAATTCATTAAAGAGTTATATAAACTGCATTTGATAATAGAAGACCAATCAATGCAGATAAAAAGCTTGCTGGAAGAGAATAAACTTCTAAGAGAAGAGAATGAAAGCTTAAAGTCCCGTATCAGGATACTGGAGAGTCAAATATCCAAAGACAGCCATAATAGTAGTAAACCTCCGTCAAGTGATGGATTTAAGAAAAAGATATACAACAATCGAAAGTCAGGTTCAAAACCTGTAGGAGGACAGAAAGGTAATAAGGGAGAGACCTTAAAAATGGTAGAAGTTCCTGATAAGGTAGAGATACATAAAGTCAGTCAATGTAAAGTATGTGGAATTTCCCTGAAGAAGAGTAAAGTTATAAGATATGAGAGACATCAGGTATTTGAGGTACCGGAGTTAAAGATAGAAGTAATAGAACATCAGGGAGAAATGATGTATTCTCTCATTCAATGAGTGAGGGAACATTTAAGAATTTCAGTGAGGATTGTTCTAATAGTTTAGAAGGATATGAAAATGAAGTAAAAGAGTGTCTAAAAGTCTCTCCTGTAGTAGGATTTGATGAGACAGGATTTAGATATAATGGGAAACGTCATTGGCTTCATGTTGCATCTACGGAAGAACTAACCCATTATTCAGTAGAAGAGAAACGTGGCAAAGAAGGTATGGATAATGGAGGGATATTACCTGATTTCCATGGTAAAGCTGTGCATGATTACTGGTCTCCATATTTTAAATATAATTGTCTCCACGCTCTTTGCAATGCCCACCATTTAAGGGAACTGATATATATGTTTGAAGAAGAGAAACAGGAATGGGCAAGTAAAATGATAAATTTATTGATAGAGATAAAAGCTTCTGTTGATACTGCAAAACCGGTTACAAATTGCCTGGTTACAGAAGTTCTACGCAGATTTGAAAGAAAATATGACGTGATTATAGAAGAGGGATTGGACAATCTCCCTGATGTTGTCAATACTCAGCCCAATAAGAGGGGGCGTAAAAAACAAAGTAAGTCCAGGAACCTGCTTGACCGGTTGAAAAATCATAAAGAAGAAGTTCTGGCTTTTATGTATGATTTTCAGGTTCCCTTTGATAATAATCAATCAGAACGGGATCTGAGAATGATGAAACTTAAACAGAAAATCTCAGGGACATTTCGAAGTGAAAATGGGGCTAAATGCTTTGCCCGTATTAGAAGCTATATATCTACAGTTAGAAAAAATGGATTAAAGATTCTTCAAGCTATTCAAAATGCTTTTGCAGGTAAGCCTTTTATTCCTGTCATGGCAAGAGAAGGCTGAATAGTTACTATTTTTTTATATTTCTTTCAGATTTACATACTGTCTTTACCTTTTAAAACTATTTTCCTTATGTTATAATAAAAAGAGACAGTAGAAAGGGGGTTAAAACAATGAAATTCATAGACCCGAGAGTAGATTTTGCTTTCAGGAAAATCTTCGGAAGTGAAGAAACTAAAGAGGTGCTTAAAAGTTTTATAGAAGCAGTTCTCTCACTGGAAGGCAATAAAAAACTGAAAGAAATCAACATTATTAATCCCTATCAACTTCCAAAACTACAATTACTCAAAGTTACTATCCTTGATGTGAAATGTACCGATCATAGAGGTATAACCTATCTCGTAGAAATGCAGATAAAAAAAACTGAGGCTTTCCTTAAAAGGGTTCAATATAACCTGTCTAAATCCTATTCAGCTCAGATACAGAGCGGTATGGATTTTCCGAAATTAAATCAGGTCATAGGTATAACTATAACAGATTTTGCTTTATTTCCTGATTTCTCTCATTATCTTTCCTGCCATAGCACAAGAGAAAGTATAACAAATAACGAATACCTCTCAGATATTTTATATTATTTTATAGAACTTTCTAAATTTAATAAAAAAGAACATGAACTTAAAACAGATATAGACAGATGGGTTTATTTTCTAAAGATGACAGGAGAACTTGAAGAAATCCCCGGAACATTAAATAAAGAACCTTATAGAACTGCCTTTGAAACTGCTATGATTTCCAGAATGAATAAAGAAGAATATGAACTTTATGACAGTGCAGCCATGCAGATTGCAGATCACATAGGGTCTTTAGAACTTGCCCATAAAGAAGGGGTTCAGGAAGGAATTAAAAAAGGAATTGAAAAGGAAAAATCAGAAACAGCAAAAAAAATGCTGGAAGATAAAGTTGATATAAATTTAATTGTAAAATATACAGGACTTATGATAGAGGAAATTAAAGAGTTGATGAAAGACCACAGTGATTAATGGGATGGGAAAGTATCTTAATCATTACACAGGGCAGAGTGAAAATTATCAGGAATTTCCCTGTGATGACAAATAGAAAATCATTGCTGTCTCAAAACCGAGTTCAATTTTATCTCCATTTTTCAACATGACCGGCTCTGTAACCTGTAAGCCATTTAAAACAGTTATATTACTCTCTTTTTCATTTATTATATAATATTTACTATTTTTCTTTACTATACGACCATGATTACGGGATATACTTTTGTCTTTTTTAGAAAGTTCTATATCCGTAATAAAATCAGAATGTTTACTTTTTCTCCCTATTAAATTCACATTCTTAACGAGATGAAAAGCTTTTCCCTTATCCATACCTTCTATAATCTTAATTACAGGGTAAGACTCTGACGGAGCTTCACAGGTATCTGTATTGTTTCTTCCTGACAGGGAGTTTTTAGATTTTATCAATGATATCTTACCTGCACAACCTGTTTCTTCTTCTCTAACAGTTCTATTACGTTTACCTCCAAAGAACTCAATATTTTCTTCACAAACTGCAGGAGATTTATTAAAAGAAGATTTTATTTCTCCAGGAATTTTACAGACTATTATTCTGATATTACCGGCAAGAATAACATCTCCCCTTTCCAGCATGGTAAATTCCCATGAAGATATAGCTCTATCGTTTACAAAAGTAGGTATGATTGCGCATGTGCTGTGGATTATTCCATATTTTTTTTCTCTGTTCATCCATTTGAGTGTGGCCTGATCCGGTGATATGCATGAAGAATTCAGTAAAATCCAGCCTTTTCTTTCTGTACCTGTAAGTTTGCCTATAGACATTAAAGGCCTGTCTAAAATGATTTTTTTTCCGTTTTCAGGGCCTGACGTAATCTTTAGCATATAACCTGTATCTATAAATACCTCTTCTTCAGGAGAAAAATCTATTCCCTGAGGCAGCAGATGAGTGGTATATTCACTTTTTTCTTCAGGTGAATTTGAAATGTGTCTTTCGTAATCCATATTGTATGTCCCCCTGTTTACTCTTAAATTAGCTGTCACAATTCAGCCCGTAAGACTTAAATATCATTCTATCGGAAAACTATACGTATATATTATAATATATTCCTCTAATATATAAAGAGTCAAAAAATTTAAATTTTCCAAAAAAATTTTCATTTATTTTTTAAAGGAATAGAAAAAAATAGATTGGGAATGGCACATAAAATGCTGGAAGATAAAGTTGACATCAACCTTTTCGTAAAATATACAGGCCTTATGATTGAGGAAATCAAGGAATTGATGAAAGAGTTAATTTATATAATCATCAAGGAAAATAATATTTATATCATCCTGAATA
>CAYSLJ010000010.1:0-43545 GCA_964431735.1 uncultured Synergistia bacterium
GAGTAAAATTGAGATAGAATTCTGGGTTAAGATACTGGATTTTCTGAAAAAAAAAAGATGTGTTTACGGGGATAAGAAATTTCCGAGAGGACTCGCTCAATAAATAAAGGATTGCAACTACTTTGAATATAAGGAGGCAATATTTTGAATATAGAAGAAAAAGTAAAATTTCCCACAGAAAGGCACAGAAAGGCTTTTGATAAAGTTTTATGGGAATTAACACAAAAGAGAGATGTAAAGGGGATTTGGATTATAGGCTCACTTGCTTCCGGAAATTCAAGAGAAAGCAGTGATATAGATTTGTATGTAATAAGTGAAAAAATACCAGGTGATGGAGAGATATTATTAATTGACGGAATAGAAGTCCAAATTCAATGGAGAACTCCAAAACATCTAAAAAAAATACTTGACTCAAAACAGGTTTCTGCCACAATGCTCAGATACAATAAAATAGTCTATGACCCCTATGAAATTTTAAAAGATGCCGGGGAAAATTTAAAAGAGAAATTTTCCGGACCCTATCCACTTGATGATAGTGAAATTACGGCTATAAGAATATTTCTTTCATCTATTCAAAAAGAATTGAAAGAAATAGAGGAAGATCCTTATTACTTTAATTATATATATTATGACCGTATCCACAGGTTAATTTCTTGTTTTTACGAATTAAACCGTTTATGGAAGCCAGTACCGAAATATATAATAAATAATTTAAAGGATATAGACAAAAAATTCTATGAACTTGTTTGTAAAGCTTACGAAGTTATAGAGATAGAAGAAAAGACGGAGTTAATAACACAAATTTCCGGGAAATGTCTGAACCTTACCGATGGCCCTCTTTACGAAGGAATATACAGAATATTTTAGAGGTGCCTCTCGAATAAACCTGTTAAAGAGGGAGGTATACGTGGTATCCCCCCTCCCTTTTTATTTTGCCATAGTGAGTGGTGGATAGTAATAAATCAACTCACTACTCACACAGGTTTTATTTTGTGCGTTTCCATATAACACCATCAGCCCAGATGAGGGTATTTTGATCTGATACAGTTGTGGGCGGGAGACTATAAAAATTCGTCCATTTTATATGTGTTGAATCTACAAAATCTCCTACACCGGTTTGCCCCGTGGTTATGCCTTTAAGTTCAACATGATCACCTTTTGCCATGGTTATTTTCTTACAGTCTCTTTGCATTCCAGCCATAGCCATAACCTTTTTTTGACAGGTCACCTTCCCCGTCACGATATTTACCTGCAATAGATTGCCCATCATGCGATAATTTAAAGATATATCTTCCGCTTTGATTGCTGGATTTCCAGTGTCCCGAAATAAATTTACCATCAGCAGAAAGCTTACCATCCAGCTTCCAGCCGTCTTTATAGTCGTAAAAACCAATTACATTACCGTTTTTAATCTTTATAGTTATTTTATAGCCATCTGTATCCAGCCATGTCGATTCTTCAGGCCAGGTGGCATTAAGATGTAAAGTTATAGTGTCAGAAGCGCTAATTAATGACCCGTACCATGTCCCCGGCCAGTCTTTGGAAGGTAGTATCCCAGGTAGATTGAGCTAGCCATACAGCATCAGCCATTGCAGTGTTAATTACTAGCATCAGAAAAAGAACAGTTAAAGACAGAATTAATCCATTTTTGCTCTTAAGCATATCTAACCTCCTTTTATTTTTTTCTCTCTATATTAGGCCTATCCAGACCTTCTGTAAATATTCAACATATTTATATATTTTCCTGTGAACTTTATAAAAATGTTTCTTGTAAATTTATTTCCGAGAGATTAAAATCGAGGTAAGCTTCAAGATTAAGATACTGGATTTTCAGAAAAAAAAAGAACTGTTTCCGGGGAAAAGAAATTTTCGAGAGGACTCTCTATGGTATTGTAACACAACACAGCGGTAATATCTGGCTCTACAGTGAACCAGGAAATGGAACATGTTTTAAGATTTTCCTTCCAGTATCGGAAACATATCTTTCCGGAATGGAACAGATAGATAAAAAATCTGTGACAGGCGGTATGGAAACATTATTGCTGGTGGAAGATGACAGAGTGGTAAGAAATATTGTTCATAAGATGCTTATTAAGAACGGATATAATGTTATAGTGACTTCAAACGGTGAGGAAGCATTGAAGGCAGCTGAAGATTATGAAGGTCAAATAGATTTATTGCTTACCGATGTTATTATGCCGGGTATGAATGGGAAAGAACTGTATATGCACATCAGAGATATACACCCGGAACGTTCGGTAATGTATATGTCAGGTTATATCTGGCAGGATACGTCTTTTTATTCACTTACAAATTCATATAGTTTATCAGAGTTCCTGTGATATCCGATGAATTTGTCAGAATCTGTATCGGGAGCATGATTATCAGGCCCACGATGATATATTACAGTAAGAGCCTTTTTGTCTGCATCGGAGTAGCCGTCACTTCTTTTACCATAAAGAGAACCCTGGGGCCAGTAATTCATAACTGACTCTTCCATATTGGGGTCACTTACAGAAAGATTTTCAAAGGGATGCCACAGCGGAAAGGTATGGCCTATTTCATGCCTCAGATTACTTTTAAAAGAAATATAATTCTCATACTGTGCAGATAATACAACCCCACCGCCTCTTATCCACGAATCTCCGTCACATAATCCGCCTCCAAAGCCTGCATTATTGCCTGACAGAGTCTGTATCATAG
This sequence comes from uncultured Synergistia bacterium, assembly GCA_964431735.1. GTDB lineage: Bacteria > Vulcanimicrobiota > SpSt-956 > SpSt-956 > JAKJGF01 > CALARM01. Next base: position 2,704 of record CAYSLJ010000010.1, read on the forward strand.
AAATACCTATAGCATTATGTCCATATGTAATATAACCCCATTCAGGTGTTTCATAACTGACTGTCCACCGTGGATCACTGGCTGCGCTGCCATTATAATATTCTATTACAGGGTTTGAAAAAAATCCGTCTGCCAGTTCTCCGACTTCTGCTACGACAGATGTGATTTTATCCAGTGTAGCCTGAGAAACGGCAACGTTGGGATCATCCCACATATATTTATATATAACAAATTTAGGTTTTGTTTCCCATCGTCCAGTTCCGTCATGACCGGGCCATTTTGCAAGGGCACGAAACATTGTGGTGTTAAAATCATATGGCAATACGCTGATATTCTGTACCCCTCCTGAAAGATTAACAGGTAAACTTCTGGTAATAAAATTACCGCTTACTGTCATACGGTATGTTCCTGTTCCTGCAGATGCAATAGTATAATTACCGGAAGAATCGGTTGTTGCTGTTTTTCCGTTAATGGAAATATTTGCGTCTTTTACGGCACCGTTTGTAAATAAATTATAAACTTTTCCTGTAAGGCTTCCCTGTGCCGGTGTATTTGTAGCGGTGACACCGGATACCGGCGTAATAGTAGCAGTAGAATTGACTGCCGGCGTACCGGTAGCAGTGGAACCGGATACCGGCGTATTGGTAGCGGTGGCATTGACTGACGGTGTACCGGTAGCAGCAGGTGTATTTCCTGTTATGGGAGTTGTCTGTGCCGCCGGTGTTACGGAGACAGGAGTTACGGTAATTGATACTATGGCTCCTCCCGTGGTTCCTCCTCCGCCGCCACAGCCGGTAAATAAGACGGCCAGTATTAAAAAGGCGATATAAATATTCTTCATTATTATTAGCCTCCTCTTTTATTACTGACCCGAACATAAGCATTTAATAAACGGTTTACTCCCGTCACGCGTTACGCGTTACGCGAGCATATATGTATTATTTATGCTTACCTAAATAATCTCTGTATTTTTTAGTAATAATATAATTATAACCTGACATTGTAATGTAATAAATTGACTGAAAGAAGTATTTTTTTTTGTAAAAGGACTATTCGATTTAAAGCTCAAACCAGCTTGCAATTCTTGTTTTAAAAGGATCGATCCTGAGAGAGGCTTGATTTATGTTCTAACAATATAGAGGAATAAATCTTAAAAAAGTTGAATATTTTCTGAAAAAAAACTTTTAGGATGGAATAGAATTTTATTAATTGTCTCTTTCCTCGCGTCACGCGTTACGCGCGTCACGATTTAATATATTTGAGACAGTTATTTAATTATCGTTCCTTGCTGCAGGGGCAACACAGGGTTCACCGTCACAACCGTATAATCCGGCAAATTATCTAAAAATTCTTTATACTGAAACATTAACCATAAGGACAGAAAAGAAATGAAAATAGATATACACTGTCATACAAGTAAATATTCTCCCTGTTCCGAACAGACACCGGAAGAAATGATTAAACGTGCAATAAGAAGAGAGATAAACGGCATTATTATAACGGAACATCAGACACTCTGGGAAAAAGAAGAACTGTTTAAATTACAGGAGAAATTTCCTGACATATTGATTTTAAACGGTGTAGAACTTACTGTTTCAACGGATTATAACACATATGATGTTCTTGTATATGGACTGGCACAGGGTTATGAAATACCGAAGAAAATGTTAACAGTAGAGGAAATCTTTGAACTGTTCGAAAGAGAATGTGCTTTCGTGCTGGCCCATCCCTTCAGATTTTCCCGGTTTATGAGCATCCCGGACAATACACTCGGAAAATTTCATGGAATAGAAATTGATTCATCGAATTTTACATCCAGTACATCAGAAATGGCTGTAAAACTTTCAGAAAGACTTAATATTCCCGGCACAACTGCTTCCGACAGTCACAGCACGAAAACAACAGGTCTCTGGTATATAGAAATACCGGAAATTTCTTCTATGGAAGAATTTGTACAGGTATTAAAAAGGAAGCAGTGGAAAACAAAGAAGACTCCTTCAGAGACAGAAGAGGGAACGGAAAAATCCATAGAAAATATGAAAAAAATAAAAGAAGAAGCAAGGATGAAAAAACTTCAAAAGGCAGAAGAAATTCTCAAAAAATGCCATGAAAGCCAGTCAAAGAAAGCATGGTGGAAATTCTGGGAGTGAAAGACATCAAATCCTTACGAAGTTCCTCTCATTCATCGGATAATCTGACCAAAAAATTACCGGGTAATTCCGTTCTGCTGACTTTGCCGGCAAAAAGTTGAAGAGGTATATGAGCCCTTTCTCCCCAGGCACTCTCACTGTGAGAGGCAAGAGGAAATGCAAGATAAAGAAAATCTCTTCCCAGATTATAACCGCGGCTGATAAGGGTCATGGCCATTTTCAGAGTTACTTCATAATTATCTGCCGGCCATCCGCTGTCAAGATAAAATTTCAGTTTAACCCTTCCGCGAAGAGGTTCTTTTTCTACTCTTTCAATCAAATCGTCTTTCCAGGAAAAAGTACTTGACAGACATGCCGCTCCTCCAAATACTTCAGGCCACTGCCAGACAAGGTAAAAGGAAAGAACTCCTCCCAGAGAAGAACCCATAATAAAATTATTTTCCCTCCCATGCATGGTACGGTAATTACCATCAATCCAGGTTTTGAGTTCTTCCACCATAAATCTGCCATATTGTTCGTATCCCGGTTTTGTATATTCATAATTCCTGTCTTCTGCATAAACTCCCACTACTATAGACTGATCGATAAAATTCATCCTGTCAAGGATTTCGAGAGTATTATTTATCTTCCAGTCGTGCCCCAGAAAAGCTTCTTCGGGGAAAAAGAGATTCTTTCCATCATGCATATAAAGTACACTGTAACGTTTCAATGTATTTTCATTATATCCGGGAGGCATATAAACACGGAGCTTTCTGGTCATGTTAAAAACAGAAGACGGAATTTCAAGAATATCAGTAATTGTTCCTTCTTCAGAATCGTAAAAATAAGGATAAAAATCCTGCACTTCAGGCATATCCATAATAGCCAGTTTATTCATTCCCCGTGACCATAAAAGGTTAGAACCGAGTCTTATGCATGGTTTAAAACTCAGATAATATTTATCATGACATACATGAAATTCATAACAGTGCCTGTCTTTATCTACATTGACAGGGTCTATCTCATAATCCCAATTTTTTTCCGAATGAATGACTATCTTACCTTCTTCAATGGGATAAAAAATTCTGATAATGGCTTCGTACATATTCCACCTCATTTTAATGTAACAGAAATTTTAATGAGCCCCTTTAAGCACTATTTCTGTTACACATGTATCTGTATAAAGACTGCCGGGATAGATGTCAGTTATGGTCAGACGTATCACATCGCCCGGTTCTACACTGTAGTAATCGAGGAAGATGACTTCCTGATCAAACATAGAATCGGCAAGGTTTATATAACAAACTCCTTTACCGTTAATGTCCATCCTGAACTGTTTGACTCTTGAATTCTTCTCCCATGTATCCTTACTTTTAAGATAACCGTCTGCAAGAACAATACCTTTGAAAGAAGTCTTCCCTGCATCTCTACCGGGATGATTTTTAAGATGAAATTCTATCCATTCTCCGATTCCGTCACCTTCTGCTCCTTCACACCATGCAGTGGTAAAATTACCGTCACTCAGCATTGCTTCCGTATATTTATTACCTCTCTGCGGAGACAGACAGGAACTGCATTTTATAGTCCATCCCATGGCACATGCAAGGGAACATCCCCAGTATTTGCCGAGTTCCAGCTTATTATCTACCTCTGACGTATATTCGGGAAGTTCTTCTGCAAAAGAGATGGTAAAAGAGAAAAGAAATAAAAGTAGTAAAACAAATAATTTTTTCATAAAATTCCTCCATAAAGGAGTGAAAAGAATAGGATATTACTCACTTTTCACTCTCTTATTCCAGTGCTTCCCTGACACTTGATGCCAGATTTTTTATTGAAAATGGCTTCTGAACAAAATGCATTCCTTCATCCAGAACACCCTGATGAGCTATGACATTGGCTGTATAACCTGACATAAAGAGACTTTTGAGAGCCGGATACCGGGACATCAAATATCCTGACAGTTCACGGCCATTCATTTCCGGCATGACTACATCCGTAATAAGGAGATGAATTTCTCCGGCATACCCCCAGGCAAGGCTTATGGCATCACCGGGCGTATTTGCAGCCAGAACTTTATAGCCCAGTTGTTTGAGCATGGCTTCAGCCAGTTCCAGTAATATTTTTTCATCCTCTATAGGGATCTTGAAAATATCAGTTTCAAAATATCTGCATGAACCGTCATCAAAATAGACTTTTTCGGCCAAAAAATCCGGTTTCCCTGTTTCCCGGACTTTCTTCATAACAGAAATGATTTTATCATTATCAATATTCGGTTTCAGGTCAGAAAGACTTATACCGATTACATCATCACGAGATTTACCTCTTCTTCCCCGTGCTTATTATCTGACCTGTATAGCTCTGCAGTATAAGAAGACTCTCTGTTCCCGGGAAATGCGGAGGTAATCTTCTTTAATTCCCTGTCTTTCAGTTCCAGCTTGATCTGACAGAGATGAAGTTCATCGGCAATCTCTCTTTTTTCCAGGCCTTCAAGACTGTTCAGTTCTTCTATCAATTTCTCATAGGGAATATGTTCGTAATTGTTCAACAGTTAATCCTCTTGTAACGTGAGTCGTGAACCGTGAGCGGAAGATTGTCCTTACGATTGACGCTTCACTTAACTTCTCCGGAATATTCTATAATCTTTATAATACACACACCATAGTTCTATGTCAACATTGAAAAACAGGGAAAAAAAGGAATAATTGCGTTTAAAAATGACAGGTGATTTTACATACAAGGGAAAAAGAAATTTGTTATAGAATATTCAGAGTGAAAAGTGAATAAAATAAGACATTACCTGCCATTCACTACTCACTATTCACTAATTACAGATTTATATGCATTAACTATAATTTTCAGTAAAGGTGAATTTACCTGTCGTAAAAAAACGCAATCAAAAGGAATAATACCAGGGAAATAGAAATATATATAAATCCAGGAAAACATGTAACTGCCATGACCGGTTCGGTCACAACAAAGAATGAGCATCTGTTACGCGTTACAATTTTCATATAAACTATAAAACAGGGAGAGTATTTAAGATTATGATAAAAACGATCACAGTAGTAATATTTCTCGTTATATTCCTTTTTTCAAATGCTTCAGGAAAGGAAAAAACTTTCTCTATAGCCCACAGGGGAGGTGCTGCCATAAGTCCGGAAAATACTATGAGTGCTTTCGAAAATGCCATGAAAATGGGAGTGGATTATATAGAACTGGATGTGCATCTGTCAAAAGACGGCGTTCCTTTAGTCATACATGATTCCGGTCTTGAACGCACAACAGACGGCAAGGGAAAGGTAGAAGATAAAACACTGGAGGAATTGAAAAAACTGGACTGTGGTAAGTGGTTTTCGGAAGAATTCAGAGGAGAAAAAATTCCTACTCTGGAAGAAGTAATGGAACTCGTAAAAGGTAAGATAAAGCTTGCAATAGAGATAAAAAACTGCAAAGATCTTGATGACGGAATAGAAGAGAAGATTATAACACTTGCCGGAGACCATGATATGCTTCAGGATATAATAATAATTTCATTCAGTTATGATCGTATAAAAAAAGTTAATGAACTTGACGGACATATTACGACAGGTTTTCTTTACGGAGGCAATAAACATGATGTGTGTAAAGTGGCAATCGATGCCGGAATAGATTACATATGTCCCCACTGGATGCATGTAACTGAAGAACTTATAAAAGAAGCCCATTCATATAATCTCAGGGTAAACATCTGGACAGTAAACAATCCTGCTCTTATGAAAAAATTTATAGATATGGGAGCGGATGCCATTACAACTGACAGACCCGATTATTTGCTGGAAGAACTGAAAAAATAGTTATACTGATTTTTCCGGCAGAAAGTTATTCATAATAAAATTCATGATTTCCTGTCCATAAGCTTTAATGCTATCTGACATATCTATTTCCAGACGGAAAATTTCTTTATTGTAACCTGTAAATAAAAGATAACATGTTACATTCTTTTCCATATCAGTATCTACTACAAGCCAGTCTCTCTTATTCACCGTAATGAATTTATGTTCTTTTATCTTAAGTTTGCTTTTTTCAAGAGCACTCAGTATTTCCCCTGCAGCTGTTTTGATATGGACAGTATCTTCTATAGTAAAAGAACGAATCTGTATAATGATACCCGGTCCTGACAGTATTTTTTCATTCTTATATTCTTTGACACTCAGAAGAGCAGGATATTTAAACAGTAAATTATGTCCATCTCTGTATTCACAGACCTGATAATCCTCAATGCCTGTTTTATAAACAGCCCTGTAGGCTATATAAGATTGTGTTATAAAAGGTATTACGGCTATGATGAGAAAAAGGAGAGAATATATACTGACACCTTCTTTATCCTTTTCCTTTATTACAGGGGGAGATATGAATAATGCATAAATAACTCCTACAATAAGTCCTCCTATATGGGCAGAATTATCTATACCTGAAGACATAAACCCGTATAATAAATTATAACCGATACATGAAACCATGCCTCCTGCAAGCTGTCTCCTTAATCTGGCTGGAATTTCTTTACTGTAACGATATCCGAGATATGCAGCACATCCGCACAGGCCGAAAAGAGCACCTGAAGCACCTGCTGCTACTATATTTCTGGTAAAAACACTGGCCAGTGAACCTCCTATACCTGCCAGAGCATAAAGAGCCATATATTTCGATGTACCAAAATATTTCTCAAGTGTAGAGCCAATGCTTAACAGGGTAAACATATTTACAAGGAGATGAACAAAACCTATATGCAAAAACATCGAACCTGTAAGACGCCACAACTCTCCCGATTTAACGAGAGGGCCATAATTGGCTCCAAATCTTAAAAGAGTATAAATACTGGTCGAACCTCCTGAAAAAATAGTCCATAAAAACATGACAATACAGACAGACAGGATTAAATATGTTCCATAAGGTTTGTTCTGTTCCAGACGAAATTTAAAGTCATAATATCTGTTTTTATATTCTTCAATATACGTTTCAGATGACACCCAGCCTGTTCTTACATTTATAACAGAATTTTTAAGAGCTTCTAAAAAAACTCCTCCGTACTGTGTGGAACTGAGACCCGGTTCCAGAAGGTCTACCGAACCGGCATAAAAGACTCTGTTTATGTTAAATTTGAGATTCTCTATACCGGGTAAATCACTGGCATTAAAATTTTTCCCTTTAAGCTCCTCCGGACATCCCTGTTCATAAACGTAAAAAATATATATGTCAAGGAAATGCTCCGGTAATTTTTTATCTTTAAGACAGCCAGAAATCAATTCCATCTGTGTCTTTATCTGTAATATATCAAGTCCGTCGCCTTTGATTATAAAAATACCTGTGTATATATTATTCCCTGTATTACATCCGCCTATGAGCCGATATTCCGGTAATTCAATATCAAGTCCTGTTGTATCCAGTTCAATTCCTTCATACATCTTATGCAGTTCTACAGATAAAGTGGTAGCAAAATCTTTAAAAGTAATCATAATAACCTCATCATAATCCATATCTTACAAGTTTTGTTCCTGTCAGGTATATAGCACCTAAAGGGCAATCATCGGCCAGACCGTTCTGTAACTGTGCCCAGCCCACACCGATATATACCTGACCTATAGAGAAAAATATACGGCCTTTCGATGCAGGATATTCCAGACACCAGCCAATACCGTCATAATAATGCCATATAATAACAGTTCTGCCATGAGCGGCATAGAGTTCTTTTACTGTACTGCCCACACCTATACCTTTGACTGTTCTAAATCTACTGTCATAAATCCCTATACTTTCTATGGTTACATTCAGATTGTCCAGAACAGTTTTAGACGGCCCTATTCCCGTATAATATTCAAATTCTGGAGGAATAATATAAGTAAAGGTATAAAATATTAAACCAAAAGGCTCCATCCTGGAACTTAACGTATCTTCGTACGATACATAGGCAATGGAACGTGCAGTGGTAGAATAATTATCGGGAGGTCTGCCCATTTTACCGAAGACATTTTGCCCGGTATCTCCGAGCAATATAAAAGGAGTTAAGGTATCGGTACCGCGAGAACAGGTGTAAATACCATCATCTTTGATGATATATTCGTTTTTCCATTCCTCTGCTCCAGACGGTAATGACGGGATAATTAAACATACCAGACATATAATGATAATACTTCTGACTGAAAAAACCTTTGATAACATAATTTCAACCACCTTTTCTTTATTAAAATATCCGGGATATTACCGGGGGTCTCCGTTTGGAAATACTCCCTTCGGTATTTCATCACCGGTATATGTTCTGTCAACAACTACTCCCGGCTGAGGCATATTTATTGTTTTATTTTCTCCTTCTCCCACCTTAACTTCAACTATGCTTTCAGCACTGTATTCACGGTAAAGGGGATAAGCGATATTACATAATTTACATCTATGAACTTCTCTGAGTCTGTATGTTCCTGAAGGGAGATCGGAAAACTGCACATAATCTCCGCCATCTGCTTCCTTATTGATCTGGCCCGTCAGATAAACAATCCAGACTTCATCATATCTGTATAATCCATGATCATTCAGCTTACAGATACAGGATACTGTGATAGTCCCTCTGTCAGGAATTTTAGGAGTGGGGGAAAGAGAAGGTACAGGTGTAACTGCTTTATTGACGGAAATTTTCCATCCATCCATAGAATAATTTATATTAAAAAAATACAAAAAACCTGTAACATCGATATAATATATATTCTGTCCCGTATTTCTGTCAGGTCCGAAGCCTATCAGGGAATCAGGAACAGCCCTGCCATCTACCGTAAGAGAAGAAGGCAGACGGGACATATCTGCCTTCAATTGCAGATATTGAAAAAAACTTTCCATAGGAGCATACATTTTGCTATTCTGGTATATGACAGTTCCAGGAAAAATAATACCGTATATCCTGAGAGGCTCTCTGTCGAAATCGCAGAAATTGCCTGCAAGTGGTACAGGCTCTGCCAGAGAGACGGAAATAACATGGTATATGAATAGAAAAGCCATAACATTAATATAAAACCATTTCACAGCCATATAAATAATACTCCTTTTATAAAAAAATTCTTATTTTACTGACCTGAGCATAAGCATTTAATAAGTGTCTTCCTCCTGTCACGCGTAACGCGTTACGCGTCACGAGAAAAGATATGTATTATTTATGCTCACCACAGTAATAGTTCAAGTTGAAACAACAAATTTCCTTTTAATTATAGTGTATTTCATAACTTATTAAAATTTAAACAGGAGTTACGCATTAATTGTCTGTCATCCCCGCTTTCGCGGGGATCCATAAGCTTTTTTGTAAAATCTCAGTGGATTCCCGCTTTCGCGGGAATGACAAAGGTTTATTGGTATTTTTATTTCAAAAATGCGTAAAGCGTAATGGGTTATTATAGCACTACGAGGTTATTACTGACCTGAGCATAAGCATGTAATAACAGTCTTCCTCCCGTCACGCGTAACGCGTAACGCGTGACGAGAGCAGATATTTATTATTTATGCTCACCTCAGTAATTATGGATTGTTATGAAACTAACTATAAAGAAAATTAAAACAAGGAAAAACATCAAAACCGTAGAATTATTTACAGGAGTTGAAAATAATATGACAAAAAGAAATTCCTGTATAATAATAATTTTACTGATTTTATCTTTTTTTAGCCTGACTTCAGCAAAAGAAGAGAAAACAGACACATACCTTTCCTGTATATTACATGTAATGGATGAAGACGGTGAATATTCCATAAATGTCAGTGAATATAAAGGGAAAGATAAATATTGCAGAAGGGATAACTGGGAAAGCCAGGCGCAGGGCCCTGTAAGTTATATAATCATCAGGGAAACAGGCGGAAAAACATCGAGCTATACAGTAATCCACAGTATGAAAAAAATATATGCCATGTCAGGAGAAAAGGACGCCGTTACTGTAATGGAAGAAGACTGGCTCGGAGATCTCCATCTGAAACTTATTGAAAGAGAAGAACTTTCTCCTGAAAAATGGGAAGGATATATATGCAAAAAAACCAGATTTATAAACAGAGATACAGATGAAAGCTGTACTGTCTGGTTCTCGGAGAAACTGTCTCGGTGGATAAAAATAACATCGAATCTTTCAGGTTTCACATTTGATATAGAAATGACAAAAATAAAAACAAATGCTTTTAATATGAATATATTTAATTTACCGAAAGACTATAAAATCATAAAGGTAGAACCGAAAAAGATAAAACCTTTTCCTGGTGGCGAAGGATTCCCGCTTTTGCGGAAATGACAGCAGCGATTGATACCGGTTTATTCATCCGGTGAAAGGAGAAATGTAAAGCCGACAGCTGAATGCTGACTGCCAGAAAATGACAAAAGAAGCATTGAAATATCCGGCCATATTTTTATTTCTTGTATTTACCGCATTTATTCACTATATGGTAAAAAGTCCTGCCCTTACGGAGAGAAAAGAGCTTTCAATGGAAAGTTCTTCAGGTATTATTGCCACAGGTAATGAAGCACCGGATTTCTCCCTGGAAAATTTAAATGGAGATGTTATTTCCCTTTCCGGTTATAAAGAAAGGAAAATGGTCACTCTTTATTTCTGGAGCAGTAATATTCCAGTATGTGTTACAGCACTGGGAGAACTGGAAAAATTTCATGGTAAATACAAAGAAAAAGTGGAAGTCCTGGCTATAAATATAGGCGATCTCAGGCTTGAGCTGGAAAAATTCCTGAAAAATAAACATTATACGTTCAATATACTCTCTGACAGACAGGGTAGAACTGCTATAAAATATCAGATAAGCGAGCCGACTTTCATACTTATAGACAAAAAAGGAAATATAGTGTATATACATAGACAGAATGAAATCAGCGGAAAATTCAATGTTATACTGGAAAAAGAGGTTATACCTCTGGTAGAATAAATGGAAGTGGCAATAAAAACAGAAAAACTCACAAAAATCTATGGAGACAGTAAAGATTTGGTCAGAGCGGTAAATGAACTTTCCCTGGAAGTTCCGAAAGGCGAAGCATTCGGTTTTCTCGGCCCCAACGGCGCAGGGAAAACAACTACCATATATATGCTTCTGGGTATATTAAAACCTACATCGGGAAGCGGTAAATTGCTGGGGAAACCACTCGGCAATCCGGGAGCCAAAGCAAAACTCGGATTTTTGCCTGAATCCGTAACACTTCATCTTCACCATACAGGTTTATCTCTCCTGGATTATTACGGTGAACTTCTTAATATTGAACAGAGAAAAAAGAAAGCCCTTGAGGTTTTAGAACTGGTAGGTCTTAAAGATGCAGGAAATAAACTCATAACATCCTATTCAAAAGGAATGGTTCAGAGACTCGGCCTGGCACAGGCACTTATAGGAGATCCTGATTTGCTCATACTGGATGAACCTACGGCAAATCTCGATCCCATAGGAAGAAAAGAAGTAAAGGACCTGCTGTTACATATAAAAGAACAGAAAAAAACCATTTTCATCAGTTCTCATATACTCTCAGACGTAGAATCTACATGTGACAGAGTCTGTATATTGAAATCGGGAAAATTGATAAAAACAGGAACAGTAGAAGAACTCACGAAGGTAAAAGATACATCTGAGATACATACAAAGGATCTCCCCTCTGAAGCTATGGAAAAAATTAAAAATCTGGGCTGTGAAATCAATATAAAAGAAGATGAAATCACAATAATTATAAATAATAAGGAAACGGAATTCGGTATAATAGAAATTATAAGACAGAATAATTGCCCCCTTCTGTCTGTTTCACAGAATAAAAACAGTCTTGAAGATATATTCTATACAACTGTAAAAGGAGAAGATAAATGAGTCCCATATGGCCTGTAGCTAAAGATACAGTAAGAGAGATGTCCAGAAAAAAAATGCTTATGGCTGTAATAGTGGCAGGAATATGTACGGCTATACTTTTTGCAATAAGTGTGGCTGTCGTTCCTGTAGCAGGTGAAAGAGTGATAACAGGACTCTCACAGGGACGGCAGGCTTCTCCTGAAGCTATGGATGAAATGATAGGTCAGTTTAATGAAAAGGGATATAATTTCCTGGTAACATGTTTTTCCATAGCCATAGAATTAATAGGAATTTTCCTGACAATCCTTATGTTTTCCACATTCCTCCCTACTGAAATAGACAGAGGCACAGTGAAATTAATCATATCAAAGCCTGTCAGCAGATTTCAATTTATCATGGGAAAATTTTTAGGAGGACTTATGGTTCTGACCGGATACAGTATCCTCATGGGAGGCCTCCAGATTCTCGGAAGTTTATATCTTACAGGTAAACTTGAACCGCCGGACAGATACTGTATGCTTCTTCTCTTCTGTAATCTCATGTTAAGAGGCTCCATTGCAATGGCACTTTCGATGCTCATGAGACCGGTTCTTTCAGGTGTTATAGCCTTCTTTTTATCAGGAGATATATTTATCGTAGGAACAATATTTTCAGCAAAATTCATTTACTATCCTTCAGTTATCCTCTATTACATCTTACCTTCTTACTCACTCTTCCAAACCAGAACTATCTGGAATTTCTTCGCAAACCTCTTCAGTTCTCAGACAATTATTTTAACATTAACAGATATATGCTACAAAGCAGCATATGCTCTGGATGTAATAATAATTATGCTTGCCCTCACTGTAATTTTATTCAACAGAAAAGATTTAATTCAGTAATTTTTGAGTAAAAAGTGACTTACGTGGGTATAATAATTTAAAGAATATGTTATTCCATAAATTATTAAAGAATGTTTCGGGTGAATAAACTACAATGTTAAAACTACAGAACATACAGTGCGGACTTTATAGAAAATTTTATCGTTAAAGGGAGGAGTGAGTGTGGATACGATGTGTGACTACTATACAACCCTCGGATTACCGGTTAATGCATCCACAGAAGATATACATGAATCTTATAGACAGCTTGCAAAAGAATACCATCCCGACCTTAAAGGAAAAGAACTGGAAGAAACTATGATTGAGATAAACAATGCCTACAGGATACTAAAAGATCCTCAGAGCAGGGATGAATATAATTTCAATGAACTTCTCAAATTGAAAAGGCTTCCTGTTGAACTTGTGGAAAAGCTTCCTTCAAAGGTTCCTGCCAGAAAAGGAAGACCTTTTATGCAGACAGTAGTAAAGAAGATTACCGGGAAACCGACTCTTTATACAATGACTGCAATAGCCATAAGATTTAAGACTGCTATGATGTATGCTGCATCGCCGAAACCCATGCATCAGGAAATGGCCATAGAAGAATTGAAAAAAGCCCTGGAAATGGAACCCAGACATACGGACAGCCTCTATAATCTCGGTGTATTATACTGCAGAAGAGGAGATTTAGCGTCAGCGCTCCATTATTTCAAGCGTTATATAGTTCTGGAAAAAGATGAAACAGTAGCAGGTCTGATACGTTATCTCGATGAAAAAATTAAAGAAAATCAGGCGTCCCGGTTCAGAACAAAAAGACTGGAAGTTTAATCATTAAAAATTTTCCAGCAGATCATCTACTGCTGTAATGCCGCCGTATTCTTCTATTATAAGATCATCCATTTCATCTGCTATGACACCTATATGGACAATTGATGTTATAAGTTCTTTTTCATCAAGGGTGGAACCAAGGAGTACATGATCAAGAAGAATGTAACCGTCTTCATCTATGGAAAACCTGCCGAGAACATTTTTATTATTCATTCTGAGAAGATTATATAAAAGAGGTTCGTCAAGCCTGGCTCCTTTTACAACAGCTGCCCTGCATAGAACGATGGCTTCATCCCTTTCCTTATCTTTCTGAATATAAATATATACAAAGGTAGAGCCTCTTCTTGTGACAAAAAGAGTATCACTTACCTTATCATATCCGTCTCCTCCGTAAGTTTTCATGAGATAATTTTCAACTTTATAAGAAATATCACTTAATATATCCATAAAATATTCTCCTGTTTTTATCCATCCAGCGATTTATCAATAATAAGCGGTGTTTTGCATCTTCTGCAGAATTGAAAATCAGGAGCATTCAGCTGGCCGCATCTGAAGCACATTCTGACCTGAGGTGCTTCCTCTTTATTCTCTTCTTCCTGTTTTTCTTCTTCCGGTGTTTTATAAACAACAAGAGCTGCTCTGCATTTTTTGCAGAACTGAGAATCAAATGCATTCTGTTCACCGCATCTGAAACATGTAACGAACTGATCCGATGTTTCTTTTACAGAGATAGCATGATTGATCTGTTCCAGACAATTGGCAGTTTTATCCAGTTCTTCCATAGCTTTTGTCAATCTGTCTTTATTCTTATCCATAAAATAATTCTTGAGTTCTAAAAGGGTTTGCCTCTGTTGCTCAAGTTGTGCTTTCAGGGCAGATATGTCAGTATCGGAAGAAAAGGTTTGAAGTCTTTCTATAAGAGCATCCTGCTTATTATAAAGGTTTGTAAATTTAGCATCCAGATCCGTGACAGGTATAATGCCCAGCAAAACACCACTGAGAGTACGTTTCAATTCAGATACTTCGGCATCGTCTATATGAACTTCACCGAGTTCCCCTCCATAAAAATCTTTTAATCCGTCTATAACGGGGAACCTCTCATATGGTGCTATGACTCTTAATTTTTCGCTGAGAAATCTTGTTTTTACCTGCATTATTTGTGAAATATCACAGAACTCTCTGAGTATTTCAAAAAGCATATTTTTATTATTAATATAAACTTCGAATTTCTGAAGAACTTGATCCCTTTTAAAAATATATCCTCCCAGAAGTGTCATCTCCATTACCAGTTGTTCATCCATAAGATTTAAAGCCCTTACCCTGTCCAGATCATTTCTCAACTCCAGATCAAAAGCTTTTACTTCTTTTATAGGTGCTCTAACAACGTTTCTATCCACTATCTGACCTTTTATGACACAGACAGACAGATCTATAAAATTAACTATCTGAGGCGGATAGGCTATTACCATAACATGGTTCCCCCTTAAGACATATTTTCCTGAAGACTTTCTACCAGTTCCTGACCGGCTTTCACAAAATTCATTGCTTTTTCTTTAAACGTACTGTCCAGATCAATCAGAGCAAAAACATTATCTATTTCTTCCAGTTCTTTCGGGTCTACCTTATTATCTGCAAAAACCAGGAGACAGATCTGATAAAGTAAAAGAGCTTTGCCAGGATTACTTTTTATAAGAGGAATTATATCCTTCAAATTCTGTTTTTCAGACAGTATTTCTTTCATTTTTGATGTATATTCATTACCTTCTTCATCGAGGCCGGTTATAACATTTTCAATGAGCCCCATTTCTCCTCTGGAGATTTCACCGTCTGCCTGTGCCATAGCTATTAAAGCACGTCCTACATTGAATATTTCCTGTTTCATATCATTGTCCATAGTATAATCTCTCCTTTAATCATGATACATGACCATTTACGAGTAATTGTATTTTACCATATAGACAGGATCGAGTAAATAATATTATCCTTCAATTTTCAGTTTACCTTCACCTATCAGTTGAAAAATTCTCTTTATCTGTTCCTGTTCCTCTGATGTAACCTTACCGTCAGACATAATAGCTTCATTCAATCTGTTTTTTTCCTCAGCCGTTATCTTATTATCTTCAATAATTTCATCTACCAGTTTTTTTATATCCATAACAGGTCTCCTTTTAGCAGTAAATTTTAAACTATCTTTTTTCGATTTTTCCACATAGTTTTTTTCGACATGGAAAATGAAAATTCCTATGAGTAACGACTCATATATTAAATTTCTGACACATTTGCTGAAATTCTTTATCAAGAGGAAATTTTTTTTTCATAGTCCTGAGAAGTCCCTGTGCTTCCTTATATCTGCCTTCACTGAAATAGATAATATATCTGGTGAGATAAGGCCTGATATTGCGGGGTCTCAATTCTATTGCTTTATCACAGAACATACATGATTTATCCCATTCCTTCAGATTATAATAGAGGGAGGACATTTTATCATAAATATTATAAAAAGCATGTTTTTCGAAACTGTTTTTATAAAGTTTTTTCCCTGCTCCCAGTTCAAGAGCCTTTATAAAATAATTTCTGGCTTCGTCAAAGAGCTTCATTTCCATACAGGCCCAGCCGAGATAAAAATACAGTCCTGTATCGTCATCTTTAAGTGATAAAGCCTGAAGCAATATATCTCTTCCCGAAGAAAAATCATAAAGCAATATACGCTCAAAAGCCGATTCTATTAAAAGAAAAAATCTCTTTTCTTCGTCACTACAAAAAGAAAGCTTATAATCTGTATAATCAATATTCAATTTTTTGTATTCTGTCAGAAAGTCCTCTATATCGCCATAAGTCACCATTCTGGCTTTATAAGTACAGAAATCCGGTACCATATCAATGTCTATATTACCAAAGATTCTGCAAAACAGAGGTCTTACCTGATAAATTCTGCAGCCATATCCTGTTAAATAAAAAGGACATACAGGAAGGTTACCGTAAAGAAGAAATTTCTCAAATACAGTTATATCAGGTAAATGATCATACAGAAAGGTCTTTATAAAATCTTTTTCAAGGGGATAAAGGCCGGGAAAATCCATTTTATTACTGCAACAGGAATAACAGTCATTGCAGGAACCATGAGAAACAATCATGGCAGAGAAACTCTCAAACATATCTTTAAGAAGATAATAAAACTCTTCCTGTTTATTCATTCAAATCCTCCCTGATTGACAGAAAACACCTGATTATTTACAGAATTTTCTTTTCAAGACAGGCAAATTTCTGCACAGTTTTATCATCAGGAAACCTTGCTAAAAGTCTTTTCAATTTTCTTGTAAATTCTTCTTTCCTTCCTGTTTTAATATAAATTGCAAGAAGTCCTGTGTGACATATAATATTTCTCCTGTCAATCTTCAGTGCTTCCAGGTAATATTCTTCGGCTTTTTCTATCATATTTAAACAGAAACAGGTACAGCCCAGTTTCTCATAGATATAAAAACAGGCAAGCTTCTCATAGATATTTCTATAATTTTTTTCCGATGCACCGAGTTCCAGGGATTTAAGAAAATAATCTATTCCTTCCTGAAAACGTTTCATTTCAAGACAGGCCCAGCCAAGGCTGTAATAAGTAGAATAGTTATCATAAAGTTCCAGAGCCATGTTAAATACATTAAAGCCTTCAGAAAATCTATAAAGCATCATATATTCTGTACCAAGCTCCATTAAAAGAAAAAAATTCTTTTCTTTATCATGGGTAACAGAGAGTTTGTACTCAGTATACTCCATATTCAGACATCTGTATTCATATATGAATTCCTTCAGGTCAGAATAGGGTATTCTTCCGGGAAGATCATAGTAAATACAGAAATGAGGAACAGATTTATCAGTATCTACAGGGCCGAAAATCCTGCAAAAAAGAGGACGGAAAGTATAAATACCACAGCCAGGCGTTTTATAAAAAGGACATACCGGGAGAGATGTATGAAGAAGATAATCCTGAAAATCATTGGTGGAAGGTATCTGTTCTCCTATATGTTCATCTATAAAATCCTTTTCCAGAGGGTAAAGCCATGGATATTTTGTAACAGGAGTACAGCAGTAATAGCACTGACCACAAGATTTTGATGTTTCAACTTTAACAGTAGAGTCAAATCTCTCCAGAATTTCTCTATACCTGTGAAAAAACATTTTATTCAGAACAAAACCTCCCTTCATGTATTCACCAGAAATAGAAATTAAATAAATAACTCTATATTTAATCGTAACGCGTAACGCGTGACGCGTGATGCCCGTTTTCACCGGTACCGGGCGATCACAGTGGGGGTCGCCCCTACTCTTCACCACTCACCATTCACTTTTTTTCACTCTTACCTTAAAAAATTATCAGGATCGCTTGCTTTTTCTTTTGCAACTTCAAAAGACACTTTTCCGCTGAGAACAAGCTCTTTAAGAGCCTGATCCATAGTCTGCATGCCCTGTTCTCTGCCGCTCAATATCTGGGATTCCATAAGAGTTATTTTACCTTCTCTTATAAGGGAAGATATACCGGTAGATTCAAGCATAATTTCCATGGCACAGAGCCTTCCTCTGCCATCTGCTCTTCTTAAAAGATGCTGTGAAAGAACAGCTTTAAGTGATGTAGAAAGCATAGACCTTATCTGTGTCTGTTTCTCCGGAGGGAACACATCTATTACCCTGTCAACAGTTTTGGCGGCACTATTTGTATGAAGTGTAGCAAAAACAAGTATACCCATATCTGCTGCAGTTACTGCAAGTGATATTGTTTCAATATCTCTCATTTCTCCGATAAGTATTATATCAGGGTCTTCTCTCATGGCAGATCTCAAAGCTTCTGCAAAGCTTCTGGCATGAATGCCTACCTGACGATGAACAATAAGACATTTATCACTGGTATGAACAAATTCAAGGGGATCTTCTATTGTTATAATCTTCGCACTTCTATTTCTGTTTGCATAATTTATTATAGCGGCAAGAGTGGTAGATTTCCCGCTTCCCGTCGGGCCTGTTACAAGTATGAGCCCCTGTCTGTAGTGACAGAATCTCTTTGTAACGGCAGGCAGATCCAGATCATCAATTGTTGGCATATCCAGAGGTATTTGTCTGAATACTGCTCCCACACCATTATTCTGTTTCAAAATATTTATTCTGAATCTTGCAATATCTTTTGCTTCATAAGAACCATCCAGGTCTCCCAGTTCCTCAAACTTTGAAATCTCATCTTTTGAAATAGACTGATAAATAAGTGCTTTTGCCTGCTCCGGAGAAAGAGGAGGGAGGTCAGTAGGAATTATTTCACCATAAAGTCTAAATACAGGTGGATATTCGGGAAGTATATGAAGATCTGAAATTTCCTCTGTTATCATAATATCAAATAAATCGGTAATAGTATATCTGCCGGTAAAACCTGTCTCTATAACATCAGGCAGAACATAAACCTCTTCTTTCGGAGCTTCCTTTACCGGTGTTTTTATCTGTGCCTCTTTTATGGGTTCTTCTTTACCCCTGATCATTCTTCCTAACAAAACGATTCATCCTTTCATTAATAAAATCAAGCAAAGGCTACTTTATCTATTGCGGCTCCCATGGCTACATCTCTTGTGATGAAACCATCGGCATAAAGCTGTTTAAGAGACACATCCATAGATTGCATTCCAAGATGTTTGCTTGTCTGCATAAGTGATCCTATTTGATAGATTTTTCTCTCTCTTATAATATTGGCAAGAGGTCTGCAGCCAATAAGAAGTTCGACTGCCGCAATTCTCCCTGATTTATCTTTCCTCGGAAGTAATTGCTGCGATATAACACCTCTCAGGGATTCTGCCAGCATAAATCTGATCTGTGCCTGCTGGGTATGATGAAAAGAATCGATTATTCTGTCTATTGTCCTTGCTGCATCAGTAGTAGGAAGGGTGCTTAAAACCAGATGTCCTGTCTCGGCTGCAGTCATTGCCTGCTGAATAACCTCGGGGTCTCTCAATTCTCCAATCATAATAACATCAGGATCTTCTCTCAACACATATTTAAGGGCTGTCTGGTAGCTTTCAGAGTGTTTTCCTACTTCCCTCTGTCTTATAATACTTTTTTTCGGAAGGTGGATATATTCAATAGGGTCTTCTACAGTAACAATATGACATCTTTTAGTCATATTTATTTCATTTACAAGGGCACCGAGTGTTGTAGTTTTCCCGCATCCCGAAGGGCCTGTAACAAGAATGAGTCCCTGGTGGAAATTAAGTAATTTACCTATATCAGCAGGTAAACCAAGGTCTTTTATAGATGGACACGTATATCCAATTCCTCTGAAGTTGGCATCCCATCCATTTTTTTGCTGGTAAACATTTGCCCTGAAACGATAAGGTTTGCCGTCTTTTTCTACCTGATAAGATAAGTCTATATTGGTAAGCCTCTTAAATTCTTCTAATTGTCTGGCTGTAAGGAATTCCTGAATAAGTTTTCTGCTTTCCTGCAATGTAATAACAGTTTCACCTTTTAACTTACTCAATTCTCCATGAAGTCTTACTATAGGAGCGGATCCTGCAGATATATGTAAATCAGAGGCTCCCACATCAATAGCTTTCAATAAAAGTTGCTCTACTCTGGTCATATTTAACCCCGCTTTACAAATATTTTATAAAAATGTGTATTTCAAGAATTATAACACTTTGTCAATAAGGAGTCAATTCACAATGGCGTGACTGTTAACGCGGATTGTGTTTGAAAATGACAGGTGATTTTATATATCAGGTTCCAGATCTCCTTAACCCAATACCCAACACCCGACACATGACACCATCATCTATTAATAGATTTATGAAATCAATTATAATTTCCAGTAAAAGTAAATTTACCTGTCGTAAAAAAACATGATCCTATAATTTCCTCTGAATAATTTTAGATTGCAAATTTTTACAGGATAAACTATAATTCTCTTTTCAGGATTATAAAATAACACTTCATAATAATAACCGCTATATGTCAGAGGAAATCTCCGCGTGACGCGTGACGCGTCACGCGTCACGATTCTAAAAGGAGGAATTATGAACAAAAATACAAAAAAAATTCTGGAACTTCTGAAAAAAACATATCCTGAAGCAACAACGGAACTGAAACATGAAAACCCTCTGGAACTGCTTGTTGCAACAATACTTTCTGCACAGTGTACAGACGAAAGGGTCAATAAAGTTACACCTGTTCTTTTTAAGAAGTACAGAACAGCAGAAGATTTTGCTTCTTCTGATATAGAAGAACTTAAATCAATAATAAAATCTACCGGTTTTTTCAATCAAAAAGCAAATTTCATAAAAGAAATGGCAAAGAAGCTGGTGAAAGATTTTAACTCTTCTGTTCCTGATAATATAGAAAAGCTGACGACCCTTCCCGGTGTGGCAAGAAAAACTGCCAATGTTGTCCTTGGATATGGTTTTGGTAAAACAGAAGGAGTGGTAGTAGATACTCATGTAAAAAGACTCTCAGCAAGACTCGGATTTACAAAAGAAAAAAACCAGGATAAAATAGAACAGGCTCTTATGAATATATTTCCAAGAGATGAATGGATTTTTATTTCTCAGGCTCTGGTCTGGCATGGCAGAAATTTATGTAAGGCAAGAAAACCTGCCTGCAACAGATGCCCCTTATATGAAATCTGTCCTTCAGGTAAGGAATTTTATAATAAAGGAGAGGATAAAAAGTGAAAAGTGAAAGGTTATATTGTCATTACTGCTCACTGCTCACTAAAAACATGATTAAAGACAAAAAAATCGCTATTATAGGCTGCGGAACAATGGGTAAAATTATTATATCAGGTCTTCTTGCGTCAGGGACTTCTGTTCCTGAAAATCTTATAGCTACAGATAAGATAAAAGAAACAAGGAAAAAAATACATGAAGAGTTTTTTATAGAAACAACAGAAGATAATGTGAAAGCATGCACAGGTGCAGACATTATATTACTGGCAGTAAAACCTCAGGATATACCTGCAGTAATCGGTGCAATAAAAGAGAAAATCACTGAAAAAACTGTTATTATCTCAATTGCGGCAGGGGTGAGTACAAACTTCATAGAATGTATACTCTCAGGGCAAAATCCTGTAATAAGAGCAATGCCCAATACTGCATGTCAGGTCAAAAACGGTATGATTGTAATATGCAGAGGGAGAAATGCAATAAACGGACATATAGACATTGGAATGGACATATTTTCACCTCTCGGTAAATGTATAGAACTGGACGAAAAACATATGGACGCAGTTACAGGACTGTCTGCAAGCGGACCTGCCTTTATTTATCTCATCATAGAAGCTCTTGCAGACGGAGGAGTAATGATGGGACTTCCGAGGAAAGTGGCGCAGGATCTTGTAATACATACAGTTCTCGGCTCCGCTCATATGATAAAAGAAACAGAGAGACACCCTGCATCTCTGAAAGATGATGTAACTACTCCGGCAGGATGCACTATTTCAGGCATACTGGCACTGGAAGACGGGAAAATAAGATCGGTTCTTGCAAGGGCAGTACAGATTGCAGCGGCAAGAGCAGGAGAACTGGGCAAGTAAAATTATAAAAAATAAATTTATAAAGGCCTTTACTTTTTTCATAATTGTAGTGATTATATAATATAATAACGACAGCAAAATATTTTTAATCAAGAAAGGAATGATATTAATGGGTGGAGCAATAGCCGGTGCAGTAGGCGGAGGATTAATGAAAGGTATAGCAGGTAAAGCTTTAGGCGGAATAATGGGAGGAGACGAAGGCGGAGGACCTCTCGGAATGATAAAAGGGCTTTTAGAGAAAGTAACAGGCGGAGGTGCTCAGGCAGGAGGAGCTCCCGGCGGCGGAGAAGGTGGACCTAATCCTGCTGAAATTCTCAGCAGCCTTGTCGGAGGAGAATAATTTTCCGAATTTTCCGTTAAAATAAAAGGGGCCTGAGGGCCCCTTTTATTTTTTATTTCAATTCTTTAAAAAGCTTTTCTTTAACCTCTTTAGAATATGAAAGAACATCCCTGTGAATGGAATTTCCGTGACTGTCCATGGTAACTATTACAGGGAAATCAACAACATCAATATGCCAGAATGCTTCAGGTACACCGAATTCTTCAAGTTTATAAACTCCCAGGACTTTTCTTACACTCTTTGCAAGGACAACAGCCACACCACCTACGGCATGAAAATAAACTGCTCCGTATTTTCTGCAGGCTTCCAGTGTTTTTTCCCCCATCCCCCCTTTTCCTATGATACCTTTTACCTTATAATTTTTAATAACATCTGATTCATATGGTTCATCACGGATAGAAGTAGTAGGGCCTGCTGCGACAAAAGACCATTCACCATTCTCTTTTTTCACTACAGGGCCACAGTGGTAAATAACGGTATTTTCCAGAACAGGAGCAAGGTCATGTTGAAATTTTTCAAGTAAATAGGTGTGTGCCGCATCTCTTCCTGTAACCATTTTACCAGAAAGATACACCTCATCACCTGTTTTTAATCTTCTGATTTCTGCTTCAGACACAGGAAGGTTGAGTCTAATCATAGGAAACCTCCTCTCTATTTATAATCATAGTATGTCTTCTACATGCCCAGCACATATATGATATAGATACAAGATAACAGGCAGGAAGTCTGTGCAAAGCTCCTGCTTTTACACCTAAAACAGTAGTTTTGCCTCCCAGACCCATCGGGCCTATTTGTAAAGAATTCAATTTTTCATAAAGATCTTCTTCAAGTTCTCTCATTACCGGGTCAGGGTTAAGATCATTCAGTTTTCGAAAAAGCATTTCTTTGGATATTTTATAACCGCTGTCACGATTACCGCCGATACAGAGACCTATAATACCGGGAGCACACCCTTCTCCCTGGGCACGGACTGCTGCATCAATGACACATTTCTTTACTCCTGCCATGTTTCTTCCTGCTCCCAGGTCATCATCGGGAAGTTTATACTGAATACCGCAGTTTTCACTTCCTCCACCTTTAAGTAACAGTTTTACTTCCACATAATTCCTGTCCCACTGATGAAAATTTATCCACGGCGATCCGGAACCTGTATTATTACCGGAATTTTTTCCTGTAATGGAATGAACTGCATTGGGTCTGAGAATTGATTTTTCCGTTACAATTTCTGTGGCTTTTAAAACCGGGCCGGTAAAATCCTGTTCTTTATAAAGAGAAGGAGGATAATTTATATAAAATACCAGTGCACCTGTGTCCTGACATATGGGAAGTTTTTCTTCTCTGGCCATAGAGACATTCTGAAGGATTGTTTTCAAAGTGGCTTTAGCAGGAGAACCATCGTCTTCCAGTTCCGTCTGTGCTTTTAATTTATCTTCCACATCGGAAGGAAGATCTGTAGAAGTTCTTGTAATAAGTTCTACAAAATGATCTGTAAGATCCATAGATATACCTCCCTTTTAATATAGTGAGTTGTGAGCAGTGAGTCGTGAGTAAGAGACTCTACTCACGATTCACTGTTCACTATTAACTTAATAAGTTTTAAGCTCTCCTATAGCTTCTTCAACTGCATGAAGAATTCCTCTGGTTTTTACAAGTTCTGTCATTGTATTATGATCACTGTAAAGAGGTCTGTCTTCATCAAGATGAGCTACATGTTTTCTGATAAAATCTCTTGCTGCCTGTGTGCCTTTACCGACTTTATAATCTCTGAAGTCCAGTGCCTGGGCAGCAGCCATAAATTCAATACCGAGAACACCATAGGCATTATCGATAATCTGCCTTGTTTTAAGAGCAGTATTCATACCCATACTTACAAAATCTTCCTGATCTGCTGCTGCAGGTATTGATTGAACGCAGGCAGGCATTGAAAGGATACGCTGTTCTACAATCATCATATCTGCAGTATACTGGCTGAGCATCATGCCTGAAAACATACCTGCTCCTTTTGTGAGAAACTCCGGTAATCCTACACTCAATGCAGGGTTAAGGAGTCTGTTAAGACGTCTTTCGGAAAGAACAGATACCATTGTGACAGAAGCTCCTACCATATCAAGGGGAAGACTGATGGGAGTTCCCTGGAAATTGGCTCCTGTAAGGACTACTTTATCATCAGGAATAAATATGGGGTTATCACCTACACCGTTCAGTTCTATTTCAAACTGCTGCCTTGCATAACGGAGATGATCCCTTGCAGCACCTATAACCTGAGGGGTAGATCTCATACTGTAGGCATCCTGAACCTTGACTTTTACTTTTCCGAGTAAATCAGAACCTTCAATAACTTTTTTAATATTTTCTGCAGATGTAATGGCTCCCTGGAAACCGCGAAGGCTGTGGAGCCTTACATCATAGGGTTTCATATTTGCTTTAAGGGCTTCAAGTGTCATAGCTGCAGCAATTTCAGCCTGTTTAATCCATCTTTCTATTTCATAGATTTCAATTGACCCCATACCTGTTATAACATTACTGCCGTTTATTGCAGCAAGTCCGTCACGGGCTTTAAGACCGGGGACAGGTATACCGGCCATTTCCATAGCTTTAGAAGAAGGTAATCTCTGATCATTATAAAATATTTCACCTTCCCCCATAAGAGTAAGAGCAATCTGACTCATAGGAGAAAGATCTCCACAGGCACCGACACTGCCCTTTACACACATAACAGGAGTAAGACCTTTATTGAGCATATCCACATAGGTCTGCACTATCTCAGGTCTGCAGCCGGAACAGCCTCTAGAAAGAACATTAATACGGCTCAACATGGCTGCCCTTACATGGGCTTTCGGTGCAGGTTCACCTATGCCGGCAGCATGATTGTAAATAAGATATCTCTGAAATTTCTGTACCTGCTCATCATTCAGTACTATTTCCGAAAATTCTCCTATACCTGTATTTGTGCCGTACATAATCTCTTTCTGGGCAAGTTTTTCTTCGAGAAAACTGCGGCATTTCTTTACCTTTCCCATGGCATCCGGATGAAGTTCTATTTTTTCATTACGGACTGCCACATTATATACATCTTCGACGGTTAAATTTTTACCTGTAATAACAACGGCCATAATATATATCTCCTTTCATTATTTAACGGTCAGCCAGTCAGCAATCAACAATTCAGCATTAAAAAGCCATTAATGATTGCCATATAAACAATAGGAGCGACCCGGGATCGCTCCTGTTTCAAACATTACTCTATTCAGCTGCTAGGCAATAGCTGATAGCCGATAGCTCTGAATTACTTTTTCTTTTTGGCTTCCTGCATCTTCTTTGATACTTCATCACCTATTACCTGTATCTTATAGAGCATATCTCCTGCTACCATAATAGTATTCAGACCTGATTCCAGATGAGAAACATCTTTATCATCAAGATATTTTTTCAGTTCATCAAGTCCGGCAAGGGTATTTTCCATACCATCTACAAGGCTCTTTTTACTGTCATCAAAAAGCTTTTCTTCTTCTTCAGAAAGATTTTCAGGTTTTACGAGTTTGGGCAGGTCTGCCATATTTTTCTTTACTGTTCCTGCAAGCCATTCTACTGTTTTAAGGAATTCTTCTCCCGTTATTTCATCTTTGGAAACAGCCCAGGCAGCATCATATACTTTTTTATAGTTCGGCGGGACAAGAAGTTTGGGTAATTCTTCTTCAGGAGGAGGTTCAGCAGGAGTTTCTCCTACTTTAATATCAAGGCCTCCGCCAACATCCGGTACAGGGGTTTTACCCATAAATTTTGCCTGCCATTCGGTTTTCTTTGTATCTTCTTCCATAGCTTTATCTATGCCTTCTTTTATGGCAAGCTGTGCTTCATAAATCCTCTTTGACGCTTCCTGAATAAGGTCAAGTCCGCCTTTAAGCAATTCTTCCAGATTGACTTCTTCTTCTACTTCTTCTCCTTCTTCCCCTTCTTTTTCAGGTTTCTTATCGGAAGTTGCAAAATATTCCTTCAAATCATCAAGACCTTCTCTGAACATTTTGAGGGCTTCCTTTATGAGAGGAAGCTGTTCTTCCATGGCTTTTGTATCGGGTGGCATCTGACTTATTTTTTCTATATTAGAAGAAGTCTCTGCATATAATGATTCTACTACTTCATATCTTCTTAAGACATCAATTTTTTGATAATCTCCTGCCAGAAAACCTCTTCCAATTCTGAGCAATTCATTTACAGGAGGGGAATGAGATAAAATTTCAACAGATTCTTCATCTTTTTTCAGAGCGTCAGAGGCTTCAGTTATTGTATCTATTGCCTTTTTTACTAAATCCAGACCGGCATGTATATGTTCAATATCCTGGTCTTCCAGATAAAGAGAAATATCATCGAGACCTTCTTTTAATTCATCAAAAGCAGCTCTCATTTTCTTACCTTTTTCTGCAAAGACTTCAGTTCTGGGCTGTGTAGGAGCAAGAGCTTCATATGCAACCACAAGGGCTTCATGGACATCATAAAGCACATCCAGCTGTCCTTTTAATACTTCTGCTTCTGCCTTACCCTCCTCTACTTCTTTACAAATCTTAATTAATTCATTTACCTGTGGAGAACGAGTAAGCTCTTCTTTAGCCTGTGCAAATTTTTCTCTGAATTCTTTTGGAATCATTCGATCCATAAAACCACCTCTTCCTGAATAAATTAAAAATAATATGAAGTGATCATTCGTTTTTTTTTTAAAAAATCCTCTTAAAAATTTTTCTTAAAAAAATACTTTTTCTTAATCTGTTACAGATAATTCTTTTATCAATATATTGATTAAAAAATGCCATTCTTCAGGCATAAAAAAAGGAGATAAACATAAAGTAGTAACAGGTGATAAAATATGTTTCGATTTTATTATGGATGTAAATGTTTCAGGGCTTATCCATGGCTTCAAATTACCAATTTTCAACCTGTAAGATACCAGTTTCTGCCATAAGTCTATATCTTCCCTGTTTCTTATTCTGTATCCCCTGCATCCTGACTGACCATCGGCAGATGCTTCATTGAGAAAGAAATCCATATCAATATCAAGTATTACTTCTTCAGTAAACACAGGAAGTTCTGACAATCTTATTATATGCACTTTAACACCTTCCCACTGACATATGACATGGCCGTTCTCAAGAGAGAAATCATATGCACCTTCTATATCAAGAAGAAAGGTACGATCTATATTGGCAGGTAATCTGTATTTACAATAATCAGGATCGGGATAAACCCAGAATATTTCCCTTACAAGACCGCAGGAAACAGCATAATGAATAAAAGATGTAAGATTTACCGGGGTTATAAGACTGTTACTGTCTGAATAAAATGAAGCTATATAATTTTTCAATTCCTCACTATTTGTTATATTTCTTAACACTTCAAGGTCTTCCGGAGATATAAGAGTCATATCACTGTGTGCATCAATATGGAGCAGTATATGAGAAGAAGAAAAACAACCTTCGTCTCTGGCTTTAAGCCAGTAATAGAGAGACTGATCATGTTCTTTAACACATATACAGTTCATATATCCTGCTTCTTTTGCACATGTCGACACGGTGCCTCTACCAAAGAATCCTGCAGGTGAGCCCATTTCTTCAATAACTTTCCTGTCCAGAGGTTTTATAAGTTCCTGTACCATAATGTCCCGTGAAGAAAGTCTGAAGGCATGACTGACATTTAATATGGAAGAACCGGGATTATACAGAGTTTTTAATATACAGAGCCTGTTTACGATAGAAATATCACAGGCATAAGCCTTAAAATTCAGATGCATATTATAGGGATCTTTTAAAAGTTCTTCCTCTATCTTATTCTTTTCATTCCAGAAGAACCAGTTTTCTTCAGATACAAGCTGTTTTATTTCAGAAGATGATAAGAGAAGCAAATCATTGAGATATTTCTCATCAGATATGAGGAAATCTTTATTATTGAAACTATCTGTGTGAAGTTTAAATTTATCAGTCAAAAATTCCTCTTTTTATAAAAATCTATGAGGTTCAGTTAATAAACTCGTGTCATTATCCATAAATATACCTGTCTGTTTTTCAAGAGCAATTCGGACAGGTTTTAAGCGTGCAAATACTGCTTTATGTGCTTCACTATCGTAAAAAGACAGTTCTCCTTCTAATTTTACTTCAATTTTACTCTGAATATCTTCCCATCTGAGAGGCAGAGAATCGTCATCAGTAGCAATTATAAATCCCCATCTGATACAATAGGAAGGTATATATACTCCGAGAGGATAAACATTTTTATAAACGGTAGAAAGAGTCCTGTAAAATACTGAATGTAAAAAATTATCTCTTGGGCCTGCCATAGAAGCCTGCATAACAAAAATACCTTTGTCGGAAAGTCTGGATTTTATTAATTCATAAAATTCTTTTGTAACAAGAAAACGGGCGGGACTGTCACAAAACGGCTCCACAAGATCACTTATAATGACATCAAAAGTTTCTTCCCTATTCAAAAGATATTCTTTTGCATCCTGAAAAACCCGGGTAACTCTTTTATCGTGAAAGGTATTTTTTGACCATTCAGGTAAATACTCTTTACAGATTTCTATCAATTCCCTGTCAATGTCCACCATTACAGCATGTTTTACACTGCGGTGTTTTAACACCTCTCTCAGAGTTGCCCCTTCACCTCCGCCTATAATAAGAACCTTCTCCGGTGAAGAATGACCGAACATAGCAGGATGAACAAGAGTTTCATGATAAATATATTCATCGAACTGTGTTGATTGAAGATCACCATCCAGTGCAAGGATTTTTCCAAAAGCCCTGCTCTGAAGGATCTGAACATCCTGAAAAGCAGTTTTCCCTTTATAAATTTCTCTTTCAATAAGATGACCGAACTTCCTGCATGGAGCCAGCCTGTCAAAAAACCATGTTTCTTCCATAAATAATACCTTAAATAATACCTTTAAGTAATAGGCATCACATCATCATTATATCTCTATTTTTTAATAAAGTTACTGATTTTCTTATAGAGGAAAAAAGTAACAATCGATGTAATAGTGCCTTTAAGTATATTGAATGGCAGAGTTCCTGTAAATAAAAACATCAGTGCTCTATCCATAGATAAAATTTTTCCCAGTTGAGGGAGTATAAAAGGCAGAACTGTTAAAATCAAATAATTTGCAGGTAACATAAACAGCGTCATAGCAATTGTACCTGCCATAAGGCCCGCTATGGCATAGGTCTTACATGGTTTTAAAAAATATATCTTTGTAGATACGAACACCATAACAGAACCTGCAGCCAGATTCATAAGTGGGCCTATAGCAAAAGTCGAAAGTCCTCCGCCGCTTAAGAGATAAAGAAAATTTTTCAATAGAAGAACATATATACCGGCAGATGTATTTATGGCAAACCCTGCTATTAAAGCAGGTATATCACCGGGATCATATTTAAGCATCGGGAAAGCAGGTATTAAAGGAAATTCTATCGTGTACATCAATAATAAAGAAAGAGAAGAAAATAGAGACACTACAATAAGGGTTCTTAATTTTACAATACCTCCCGATAAAGAGGGGGATACTATAGTATTTTTTGTTCTTTCAAAAGCATCTACATGTGGTTCCATTTACTACATCCTTTTTAAAAAATCGTAATGTGTGATGCGTAATGCGTGATGCATGGTTTAAGCGGATATTGAGCGAACCCGTGTTCGCCCCTGCTTTTCACTTTTCACGACTCACTATTTCTTTTTCACTTTCTCCATAAGTTCTTTTAATATCTCTAAAAGATCCGGTTTGCCTTTTTCCGCCAGTTCATATTTTATCCTTACGGCAGGTTTATTTATATTCAGAAATCTTCTCAGGTCAACCGGGGTTCCAAGCAAAACGAGATCGCATTCTGTCTTATTTATAGTATCTTCCAGTTCTTTCATCTGTTCTTTTCCGTAACCCATGGCAGGTAAAATTCTATCAAGATGACTGTAATGGCTGTAGACCTCTTTAATGGAACCTGCCGCACATGGCCTGGGGTCAACTATTTCTTTTGCCTTCAGAATATCTCTTGCTGCAATGAAAGCGGCACCATATGTCATATTGCCATGGGTAAGAGTCGGGCCGTCTTCCACAACAAGAACCCTGTCATGTTTTAAACTCTTATAATCATCCACTGTAATAGGAGAAAAGCCTTCCATAATTCTGGCAGAAGGATTGGCTTTTTCTATATTTTTTCTTACAAGAAGCACATTTTCTTCTTTTGCAGTATCTACTTTATTTATTATAACAAGATCGGCAGATCTTAAATTTACTTCTCCCGGATAATAGGACAGTTCATTTCCCGGTCTGTGAGGATCTACAAGGACAATGGAAAAATCCGGTTTATAAAAGGAAAAATCATTATTTCCACCGTCCCAGATAATTACATCTGCTTCTTTCCGGGCTTCGTCAAGAATCTTTCCGTAATCGACACCTGCATAAACTATAATGCCTTCTTCTATATGAGGAGCATATTCTTCTCTCTCTTCAATCGTACATTCATATTTATCCAGATCGTCAAGGGTGGCAAATCTCTGCCATATCTGTTTACTTAAATCGCCATAAGGCATGGGATGCCTTATAGCCACCACTCTGTAACCAAGTCCTTTGAGTAATTTACAGACTTTTCTCGTAGTCTGGCTTTTACCCACACCTGTTCTTACAGCACATACACTTATAATAGGAATAGAGGCTTTTATCATGGTATGACAGGGGCCCATAAGCCTGAAATCTGCACCACTGGCAAGAACAATCGATGCTTTATGCATAAGCTCTTTATGTGCTATATCACTGTAAGAGAATATAACCTGATCTATATGGTGTTCTTTTACTAATTTTTCCATATCTTCTTCAGGATAAATAGGTATACCTTCGGGATAAAGAGACCCTGCCAGCACGGAAGGGTATTTCCTGTCATCTATATTTGGAATCTGGGCTGCTGTAAATGCAATAACATCATAGGAAGCATTATTTCTGAAGTATACATTAAAATTATGGAAATCTCTTCCTGCTGCCCCCATAATAAGCACTTTTATCTTTTTCATAACCATCCTCCGATAAAAAATCTAAAAATTTACGGCACAGACTATATTCTCTGATGTCCGGCCAAATCCTTCTTTAATAATGAGAAGAGAAGGTTTTCTCAACGGGAAGAAGAATTATTAAATCGTGACGCGTAATGCGTAATACGGTTACAGATTATCAGTAAATATTTTAGCTAATATTAAGTTTTATTGATGTGAGACTCATCACAGAATGGAAAAATGAGTTATGAGAAGTGAGAAGTGAAGAGTGACTAGGGGCGTTTAATTATACGCCCCGGGATTAGGGACTGTAAGAAAATAACCCTGGCAAATTGTTAGAACGGTTATCATCCTCGCGTGACGCGTTACGCGTTACGCGTCACGATATAGACGTAAATATAATTGGATTATTTCTTGACAACCCCTTAGATACGCATCACGCATTACGCATCACGCACCACGACTATAAAGGAGATAAATTATGAATAAAAATACCAATAAAATATTGCTCGTATATATCGGATACAGTACAGGAGATGAAAAAGATACAGGGACAAAAAATTTGCAGTTAGGCCAGCTTTATCTGGGAACACTTCTTGCGAAGAAAGGGTACGGGGTAAAACTCTATTCAAATCTCTTCCCCGATCCTGATGATTTTATGAAATTTATCAGGGAAGGTAATTACGGCATGGCAGGTTTTTACTGTATCACTAACACTATCTACAGGGTAACTGCCCTGGTAAATACAATAAAAGAACAATTCCCTTCTATGCCTGTTTTGCTCGGAGGCCCTCATGTTACTGTTATGGACAGGGAAAGTCTGGGAAATTGTAGAGCAGATTTAATAATAAGGCATGAAGGGGAGTATACGTTCCTGGAAGTGGCAGAATATTTTTATGAAAATAAAGGTTCTCTTCAGGATATAAAGGGAATAACCTGGAGAAATGGAAATGAAATCATAAAAAATCCTGACAGGGAATTTATAAAAAATCTTGACGAACTGCCTGTACCTGACTGGCATATGCTGGAAGGCGAAATGGCAGATTTCAACCACTCCTATCCGAATATAATAACAGGAAGAGGGTGTCCTTTTAAATGTGCCTTCTGTTATGAAAGTTTCGGAGGAGGAACATATCGCCTGAGAAGTGCCGGCCATGTGATAAAAGAGATAGAACTCCTTGTAAATAACTGGAATGTCAGATATATAAAATTTGTTGATGATATATTTATAGTAAACAGTGAAAGAATGGAACAGATCTGTTCTGTCATTAAAGATTTAAGGGAAAAGAAATATCCTTTTTACTGGTTCTGTGAAGCAAGGGTAGATATTCTGGAAAAAAGGCTCCATTTACTGAAAAAGATGAGGGAAGCAGGTCTTTCTATACTTCAAATAGGCGTGGAAAGCGGAAACCAGGAAATACTGGATCTGTATAATAAAAAAATCACACTGGAACAGATAGAAAAAACAATAAAGGCCTGTGTGGAAGCGGATATTTTCTCCGTATCAATCAATGTAATAATAGGAGGCCCCTTTGAAACAGAAGAAAAAATAAAAAACACGACAGATTTTGTAAGAAAGCTCATAAAAATTGCTCCCGGAAGGTTAATATGCAACCACAGCCTCCTAACACCATATCCGGGCACCCTCATCCATAAAGAACCTGAACGTTTCGGGCTTACCATAATAGATCCTTCTTTTAAAGACGGTCAGACAGAAGATGTTGTATTTATGGAAAGTGAAAAAATGAATAAATATGACATACAGAAGGCAAGGATCGGGTTTGAAAGTGAACTTTACAGAATGATGCTGTCAGAAATCGAGAATTTAACATCAAAACAGATAGAAGAACATTTTGCCATGACATGTTACGGCATTAAAACTCCCTGGTATTCCATACTGTCATCGGACAGAGGTATAAAGACTTATTTTAATCTGAAAGATTATAAGCTATACAGGGGATTCAGTGAAATAGAAGAAGAAGAAATCGACAGATGGTGTCCCCAGAGAACTTATGCACTGGAATACAGCGGAAGACAGGCAGTTATGGACAGAATAACAGGGAAAATAACACTTTCCGAAGAGGAAACGGAGTTTTACAAATACAGTTCAGGTAAACTGGCTTTCAGAGAAATAGTGAATATTCTGTCTGAGAAATCGGGATTAGATAAAAAAATTCTGACTGAGAAAATGATTGATTTTTATAAAAAAATGGACTCTCTTTATGGAATCATATGGCTCAAGATATAAAGAATCGTGACGCGTAACGCGAACGCGTGACGGGAACAACGCCTTCTATTTATGGAACGTTCAGTTTAGACAGGAGTTACGCACAAAATACAGGAAAACCAGGTCATTGCGAGCGAAGCAATCCCATTATTACAGCAAAAACCGGTGGGATTGCTTCGTCGCTACGCTCCTCGCAATGACAAAATGCGTAACTCCTGTTTAATCTCATTAATCCATGCAAAAAAAAATTACCGGGACGAATAATCCCGGTAATCCTCTAATCCTGAAAATCTGCGGTCAAAAGAAGCGTCTTCCTCCGAGAAATCTTGCGCTGTAATAATCTTCTTCAAGACTGCTTATTTTTACACATCCTCCCGAAGAAGAAGCATGGATAAAACTTGAGTCTCCTATATATATACCGACATGAGACGCACCTGATGTATAGGTTGTGAAAAACACCAGATCTCCTATACGAAGATCTTCCCTGGCTACAGGATTTCCCTGGGTAAACTGTTCGTCAGCCATTCTTAAAAGCTTTATACCGTTCAGGGCAAAAATTGTCTGAACAAAACCGGAACAGTCAAATCCTCCAGGTGTTGTTCCTCCCCATACATACGGAGTTCCAAGGAAACTGTATGCTAACTGCACAATACTCGCAGAAAGGCCAGAACCTCTTGAAGAAAGTGTTGTATAATGATTATTCTGATTTGAATAATAAATGGCATTTTTTGTATTCTGTGAAGTGGAACCTGACGATTTAGCTGTATTTGAAGCTACCTGTGTGGTTTTCTTTGCAGTCTTTGTCTCTTTTTTCTCCAGACTGGGCTGGCCATGATAACATGCTATATAATCATAGTACATCCATGCCTTTGT
This sequence comes from uncultured Synergistia bacterium, assembly GCA_964431735.1. Classification (GTDB taxonomy): domain Bacteria; phylum Vulcanimicrobiota; class SpSt-956; order SpSt-956; family JAKJGF01; genus CALARM01. The sequence continues at coordinate 37,356 of CAYSLJ010000010.1, forward strand.
GCCGTCATTAAAGGCTACATATATCCAGTCACCTCTCCAGTTAAGAACATAAACTGTCTGATTTATACTGGCACTGAAGAGAATATCTGCATTGAAAGAAGGTTTCTTTCTTACATTTACACTGTCGGAACATACATAGCTTTTCGTTATATACTTCTGAGGCGTATAAGAAGACGATGAAGAAGACGAAGAAGAAGACGATGATGATGATGATGATGCATAACCGATATAATCACCCATAACCCATCCTTCATAACCGTCTGAAAGTCTTACATAACACCACTGACCTCTATCTTCAATAATTTTTATTTTTTCTCCTTTATTAAGACCGCAGAGAACAGCATCCTGACAGGATGGTCCTGATCTCAGATTTACATCACTGGCATTGATTACATAATAAGAACCGCCACCTCCGGAACTTCCTCCGGAAGGAATATAAATAACATCTCCAGGCATAAGTACTTTGTCTCTGGAAATACCATTTGCGGCAGCCAGTTCCTCTGAAGTAAGTCCTATGGAATTTGCTATAACAGATAAACTATCCCCTGATTTAACCACATAACTCCCTGCAAGGGCATAAGAACCTGTAGAAAGCAAAATGGCCATAACAGCCATTACAAACAGAGTCTTTTCAATTTTGTTGGATAAAAAATTCATTTCCATCTCCTTTCGGTATTTAAAACAAAATTCACAGATAGCAGAATCTTCCCCCGGTGGCAGGTCAGATCTTAACATACAGATACGTCATTTAAACTAAAATTACTTGAGGAATTAATATCAAATTCACTTAATTTTGTATCTGATTAGATTTTTTTAATCTTTTTTGATATGCTTTTATAATGATTTTTGTAAGATTTGTATTTTCGCAAAACGAAAGTTAAAGTTGATTAAGATTATTCGATGAACTATGAAAATTTCCTTCTTAAATTTTTTATTTTTTTTATTTTTTATAAGACACCGAAAAATAATCTCTGAAAAAATTAAATCTTTGACCATATAATTGCAAATAAATCTGCCATTTTACGGAAAAATAAGATAGATTTTTTCAGAATTCTATCACCTGATATATTAAATTTATTTTTAATTTCTTCTATTATATTTCGTAAAGAAAGTTTCCCTCCGCAATATTCGTAAAGACATGATTCAAAGTCATTCATAATAATCGTTGTTCCGTCTGCTCTTTTTATAAAACATCGGTTATCTTCATTATACATAAGTTCACAGGTTCTGAGAGGCTTCCAGTCCATTATATCTTCTACCGGTATATCATAATAGTCTCTGTAAAGATTATATCTTAAAAGATTATAAAAAACCTTTATACCTGGGTCCAATTTCATCACATCAAGCCAGAGGCTTACAGTTCCGTATCTATGGCTTATTTCAAAATGCTGTATTACAGTATGTCTCGGTATGGAAGGAAAAAGTTTTCTCATAGCCTCTTTTATTTCTTCTTCAAACTGATAAAGCAACCTTACCAGATCATATTTATTAAAATGTTCTGATTCGGTAAAGGGAACTTTTTGAACAGAAAGACCTCTTTTAAACTCTCCGTCTATAATCTTAAGGCCGTATTTTTCAGGATTTTCTGCTATATCTGTCATTGGATAGGGAGATAGCATCATAGAACCGGTGCAGAAGGCTCTTCCCGGCGCAAGCTCCAGAAGTTCTATGGAAAAATCAAGGCTTTTTCTGTAAGTATCATAGGACTCGAAAGGTCCTCCCAGAATGGTATTAAAAAGTACAGATGAAACACCTGCTCTGTCACAGTATGAAAAAACCTCTCTTATCTGGTCATGAGTTATTTTTTTATCGTAAGCTTTAAGGACATCGGCATGACCGCTTTCCACGCCGAGCTGTAGAAATATAAGACCGGCATCTACCATTTCATCAATAAGAGAAAGATTTTTGTGTAACACATTTACCCTGCCGAGACAACTCCATACAAAATCATAACCTCTCTCTCTTCTTTCTCTTAAAGCTTTACAGAAGGCCGATACCCTTTGAGGGGAAATAGTGAAAGTATTGTCTATAAAGGTAATAACCTTTCCATGACATGTGTTCAGAATATAATCCACTTCTGACATAACATGGTCAATACTCCTTACCCTGTAACGATGACCGAACATACCGTCAAAACAGAAAGCACAGTTAAAAGGACAACCCCGTCCTGTTAAAACCCTGGGAAAAGACCGTTCCAGCATAAGGGTATCAGGTTCAAGCAATTCTCTTCTGGGTACAGGTAATTCATCAAGATTTTCAATAAGAGGAGCATCGGGATTTCTTTTGATTTCATGTCCGTCTCTCCAGGTAATACCTTTTATATCGGAAAGATTTCCCTCACCACTGTAATAATATTCTACAAGTGACGGAAGAGTATGTTCTCCCTCTCCCCTCGCCGCCAGATCTGCAGGACACCTCATTAAAACTTCCAGATCTTTATCTTTCTGTGATATGGATACATGAGGGCCTCCAAGCATTACAATGGTTCCCGGGGAATATTTCTTTATCTGTGCCGTAAGATCCATAACCCTGAAAATATCTTCTGCAGTGGTATAAAAACAGACTATAGATATTTTTTCTTTATCTATAGTATAAAGTAATTCTTCAGGTTCTATGTAATCACCAGACAGAAGTTTTACTCTGTAACCTTTTTCATGGAGAATTGTTGCCATAGAAAGATGGCCTAACTGTGCGGAATTCGTTCGGGTCCCTTCTTTTCCAAGGCTGTATCCTGTTGTAATGAATAAAATAGGATTTTTATCTTTATCAAACATAAATGGCGTAACGGGTGACGCGTGACAGGTGACGGGTAAGTTCAACTTTTACACATTACGCATCACGCATTATGCATCACGCAGTAATCAACTCTTTCAATATAATATTCATTATACGGTCATTTTCTTTCCCGTATTTTTCTTTCACCATGGCAGTCATGTTATCTATTTCGCTGTCTGTGATAGTAGAAAGATTCTCTATATGAGAAATTACTTCATAGATTAAATTAAGGAAAAATTTCCCTGTTTCCACTGACAGAGTTTTCACTACTTCCCGGGGTAAATATTTTATAGGGCCTGTATCAGGCAGATCTTTTAAATAACTCATACCCCACAGGAAATTCAAATTGCCTGCCTGAGGTGCCAGCATAGAGTCCTGTTCCGTAATCGTAAAAGATGATACACCGTTTATGAGAATTTTAGAAAGAACTTCTGCTTTTTCATCTTCTATACTGTAGGAATAATAAGGGAATACTCCCTGAAGTCTGCCTTTACTCTCAAGCATTTTCTGGATTTTCGTTCCGTGATAGACCCTTAATCTATCAATCCATAGAGGGGAAGAATAACCGTATTTATCATAAAGAGATGAAATAACGGACATGCTCTCCTTTATTTCATCAAAGGTCGTAAAAGGTTCAAATACTATCATACCTGCCTGATAATCCAGGTCTACTTTACTTAATATTTCTATTGATTTAAGATTATCCTGCGGTGTTATTCCCTTGCGGAAAAGCCTCAGTGTTCTCAGGATAAACGATTCCGTACCTACAAAAACATTATGAAGTCCCACTTCTTTAAGTCTTTTGAAAAGATTGTAATCCACATCATTCGGCCTGCACTGGAAATTAAATATAATATGAATATTTCTCTTCTCCAGTTCATCGGCAAAATCATAATACCATGTCTTTTCTTTATCACCGGGTATAAAGAAATTATCGTCATTGAAAGCAATAACCTTTACATCATATTTTTTTACAAGTTCTTCTATTTCTGAGACAACATTTTCTACAGTCCTGCCTCTGCGGACATTTAAATTATAAAAATGATAAACACTGCAGAAAGAACATCTGCCGTAACATCCTCTGCTTGAAGTTACCATCATTCGCCTTTTTAAAACATAATCCATAGTATCTTTAAGAGCAGAATCAGGTGCCGGAAGTTCTCCTGTAATAAACTGCTTTCTATGAGGATAAGGTAAAGAATTCAGATCTTTAATCAACAGTCTCGGACTATTTTCTATAATTTTGCCATCTCTTCTAAAAGCAAGACCGTTTATTTCTTCCCATTTTTCAGGTTGATGAAATTTTTCTATAAATTCCAGAAGTGTTTCTTCACTTTCTCCGAGGGCAATAGTATCCACATAAGGAAATATATCCATAATAAGATCAAAACAACTGGTAGGAGTGTGGCCTCCCATAATAATATGAGATTTTATACCTTCATCTTTTATCTTTTTTATTACGCCAATAGCAAGATCGAGAACGACGTAATAGGAAGCAGAAAATCCAATTATCGGATAATTCCGTTCCTTCAACATATCAGTAAAAACATCTAAATCTGTTCCAAAATGAAGAACCTCTATATCTACGTCATGGCCTCCGGCTGTCAAATAAGACGACAGATAACCAACGCCTAAAGAATTCCACGATTCCACACCTTTATGAACATCTACAAGCAGTATTTTCATAGAAAGTCTCCTTTTTAATAAGGCCTAACCGTTCCTTATTATATAGTTAGTTAACTATTTATAACCAGTAAATGACCGGTATCTTTTCACTTTTTACCATAATTAAATTCTAATAACTGATGAAATACACTGTAATATAATTCTTTTAATACGAGTGTTTTCCTTTTTTCAGCAGGTCAGGATTTACCGGTTCCGTAGTCTCGAATCTAAATTAAGATAAGATTGCGTTTAAAAATGACAGGTGATTTTACATACAAGGGAAAAAGAAATTTGTTATAGAATATTCAGAGTGAAAAGTGAAAGGTGAAAAGTGAATAAAATAAGACATTACCTGCCATTCACTATTCACTACTCACTATTCACTAATTACAGATTTATATGCATTAACTATAATTTTCAGTAAAGGTGAATTTACCTGTCGTAAAAAAACGCAATCTTAAGATAAATTCCTTTATGAATCAACTTGTAATTCTATCGAAATTAACTTAAAATATAAGTATTCAGCTAAGAGCAGTCAACAGTCACATTTTATAAACATATAGTTAATTTCATAACAATTCGTTGTAATTAATTACCTCGTAATACGTGATATACCATTACGCCGTTACGAAGCAAATTAATTATATCAGGTTATGATTTACACTAAAAACCATGACCGGTTCATTCACAACTATGGGAATTTATTCCTTCCGTAACAAATTACGATTCTCATATAAATATTCATTAAAGAAAGAGAAGGTAAAGTTATGCTTTTTCTATCAAATCAGAAAAAAATGGAGAAATGTTTATGAAAGAAAAAGAAAAAATTAAACTGGAAATTATTGAGGAATTAAAAGAGCTCAAAAGAAGAATTACTGAAGTACAATCAATAAAAGAAGGAGCAGAAACATCGGGAATAACTGCAGGTAACTACCTTGAAAAACTGAAGATGCAAAAACAGATTCTGGAAGAAATACATGACGGAATTATATCTGCCGGCTCTGACGGATATATAACAGGATGGAATAAAAGAGCCGAGACTATTACCGGGTATAAACAGGAAGAGATAATGGGAAAACATTTTTCTATTTTTTATGATAATAAAGATAGAGATTTCCTGGAAAATTATATCTCTTCCGGTGAAAAAAATATATTTAACATGAAAGTAGAAATGAAAAAAAAATCAGGAGAAACATTCTGCTCCAATCTATCCGTATCATCGATTAAAGACAGCAAAGGCTCTCCTGAAGGTATAATATGCTATTTCTCGGATATAAGTGAATATAAAAATATAGAAGATTATGCTAAAAAAACAGATAATCAGGGGAAAGAACTGTCAGAGGAATTAGAAAAACTTCAGGAAGAAATGAAACAGGAAAAAGAATTGTCAGAAGAACTAAAAAAAGAACTCTCACGAGAAGTGGAACATCTTCAGGAAAAAGTAAAAAAAGAAAAAGAGCGTTCAGAAGACTCGAAAAAAGAACTCTCAGCACAGGTAGAAAAACTTCAGGAAGAGATTAAGAAAGAAAAAGGACAATGGGAAGAACTGAAAAAAGAACTCCAGGGAGAAAGAGAAAAACTACATGAATGGGAAGAATTAAAAAAAGAACTCTCACGACAGGTAGAAAAACTTCAGGAAAAGGTTAAGAAAGAAAAAGAACAGTCGAAAGAATTGAAAAAACAACTCTCAGTAGAAGGAGAAAAACTTCAGAAAAAAGTTAAAAAAGAAAAAGAAAATCGGGAAGAATCG
>CAYSLJ010000010.1:43645-71546 GCA_964431735.1 uncultured Synergistia bacterium
GAAAAACAGCTCAGAGAAGAAATAGAAAAACTCCTGGAACAGGGAAAAAAAGAAAAAGAAAATCGGGAAGAATCGGAAAAACAGCTCAGAGAAGAAATAGAAAAACTCCTGGAACAGGGAAAAAAAGAAACAGAACTTACAGAAGAATTAAAAAAAGATCTCTCATCAGGGGTAGAAAAACTCTATGAAGAACTGAAAAAAGAAAAGGATCTTATAAAAGCACTGAAAAAAGAAAAAGAACTTACGGCAGAATTAAAAACAACTATTACTTCTGACAGGAAAGCCTTCCAGGAAGAAATGGATAAAAAAATAGCACTTGTACTGGAGCTAAACAACACTATAAACGAGGAAAGAGAAAAATTTCAGAAAGAACTGAAAGAAAAAAAAGACGTTACTGAAGAAATGGAACAAGTCAACAAAAAACTCACGAAGGATCTAACAGAAAAAATGGAAAAGCTCCAGAAAGAAGTAGAAAAAGAACAATATCTAACAGAAAAAATGGAAAAAATTCTGGAAGAAGTAAAAAAAGAAAGAGAATTTACAGAAGAACAAAAAAAAGTTCTGGAGGATATGAAAAAAGAAATTAATCAGAGGAAAAGGTCACAGAAAACATTACAGGAAAACAAATTCACTCTAGAGATGGCACAAAAAATATCACGTACTGGTTACTGGTCTTATAATATTCAAAATAATATGTATGACTGGTCAGACGAAATGTTCGATATTCTTGGATATCCTGCAGAAGGAGGCGTTCCTTCTTATAAAGATTGTAAGAATATTATGAATGAAGATGACTGGCAAAAGTTTGATAGAGCTTTTAAAAAAGTTGTTAACACAGGGGAATCCTGTAATATGGATCTGAAAATAATTTTCCCTGACAGGTCAATTCATTATGTAAATGCAAGAGCATGTCCTCAATATGATAAAGATAATAATATTACAGCTTTATTCGGTGTTATGCAGGATATAACAGAGAGAAAATTTTTAGAAGAAGAGTTAAAAAAATCTCTGAATGATTTATATATAAAAAATCAGATTGCCGGTATTTTTCTTACATTATCCGGAGAAAATATATCATGTAAAGTACTGCCTGCTATAATGAATTCTTTAAAGAGCATATACGGACTTTTTGGTGTAATTGACAGTACTGGCAACCTGGTGAAAACAACAGGATATGTTGACAGAAATAATAATCTGCATTTATCGGATGGTATAATTATAAAAAAGGAAATCTGGTCTGATGGTTTAAAAGACATACTTCTTGAAGGGAAAACATGTTTTTCCAATACATCTGTGTCGGAAGGTGATATTCAGATAAAAAGAGCTTTAAGTGTTCCTCTTTTTCGCAGCGGGAAACCGTCAGGTATACTTACAGTGGCAAATAAAGAAGATGACTACAAAGAAGAGGATAAAATACTTCTTCAAAGAATTGCAGAACTTATCTCTCCTGTACTGAATGCCAGACTTGAAAGCAACAGGCTTAAAGCAGAGCTCAACGGTCTGGATTATCAGATAAAAAAAGCTCAGAAAGTGGAAACAGATCTTATACAGAATATTTTGTTAAAGTGAAAAGTGAAAAGTGAAAAGTGAAAAGTGAAAAACAATGTCATTGATAACTGCTCACTGCTCACTGCTCACTGGTATAAGGCGACAGATCATTTGTTCCGTAATGGTCTTTATAGAGCAATTGATGTATACGGGAGACATTTGCCATAACAGGTCCATGTCGATGTTCCGTCAGTATTTTCACATAAATTTCCCGGGATAACTCTCTTGCTTCTTCCGGCGAAAGACCTGATTTAACAGTATAATCATAAACAAAGGATAGATCATTCCCTTCTACATTCTTTACCTCTGATATATAATATTTTTCCGGATATTTCACTATATCAGTATATTCTTCAAGTCCAAAAACTGCGTTCAGAGTGACAGAATGGATTATATCTTGATTTTTTATGATAAAATCTACCGTCTTTCGTGCTTCTTCTTCTGTTTCGGAAGGAAAACCTGTAAAAAACCAGGTATAATTCCATATACCTGCATCGGAAGAAATTCTGAGCACCTGTTCAACCACTTCAGGTCTGTGACCTTTACACATAAGTTCTAAAACCCTGGGAACAGCAGATTCGAGTCCAAAAGCAAGACTTCTGCATCCTGCTTTATAAAGCAATTCTGCCAGTTCTTTATCGAAATTTTTCTCAACCCTTGCATAGGCTTCCCATATTACATTGAGATTACGTTCTAAAATTCCTTTTGCAAGTTCTCGAAGTCTCACAGGAGGCACTGCTTCATCACAGAAAGAAAAATATTTAATACCATCCCTGCTCATTAACTCCATATCATCTATAACAAGAGAAATATCTCTCGGACGGTATTTACCGCGATAGGTATATCTGTGCTGGCAGAAAGCACATTTGTTCCAGTAACATCCTCTTGCAGACATGATGGAACCTATCCTGAAAGGAGAAAGATATTTTTCAAAGGGAAGATCTGAAAAATCGGGTGAAGGCAGAGAATTTATATCAGGTTCTCTGTAGTGTTCATTGAAAATCTGTTTTCCATCTTTATCTTTATATATAATACTGGGGACTTCGTGAAAATCTCTGCCTTCTTCTATAGCCCTGAGCAGTTCAAGTAACGGTATTTCACCTTCATATAAAATAGCTGAATCAAAAAATTCAAAGAGAGGTGATGAAGGCATTAATCTTGGCCCTATTCTGGTAATAACATTTCCTCCAAGACAGACATGGGCAGACGGGATATACTGCTTTATAAGTTTTGCAAGGGTCATCGCCGGGATCATCTGAGAAAAAGCAGATATGGATATGCCGTAAAAATCGGAAGGCTTCTCCTTCAGTGACGGAATAGTAACATGTTGCAAAAACTCTGCATATACATTATGTTCCATATGATTTAAACTATCCATTATGCCCTGTGTGGAATAAGAAGAATATTCCTCTATAAGGGTATAAAAATCTACCAGGGCTGGATAACAGGAATGGCCAAAAGAACGATATACATCAAGAAGGACAAGGGAAGCAACTTTATATAAAGTGAAATCGAAAAACTTCGAACCATCTCTCATAATATCTTTCGAAACCTTTGACTGACGTGTAACATCATAATCATTTTCACACAAAGAAAGGCACTCTAATTCCATTTCTTCTTTTTCACTTCTATTTTCTATAGTTTTTAACAATTTAAGTCTTTCTCTGATTTTTTTATAGATATTTTTCACAGAAAAGGTGCTCGTAAAGTAATCCATAGCTTCTATATTTACATCTCTCTGGGTTACTTTATAACCTTCCTTTCTCAAGAAACCTGTAAGGGTAGGGAGACTTAAATAAGGTTGAAATGGTGCCCAGTGAGGGGGAAAAATCAATGTAATATCCATTTATTTTGACTCTCCTTTACTTTTACAGAATATATCCCCGTATACATCATGACTTTTATTTAAAAAATGCCGGTACAGTTCAAGAAATTTCAGGCAATAATGCCTGAAGGTATCAAAACTCATAGATTCATTTAAATAAATATATCTATCAGGATTAAACTGTGTAAAAATAGAATAATCTTCAAGGAGTGACCAGTCCATATCATAACTTACGAGTCCCCGGCCGAGAGCATAATCCCACAGTTCTGTCGAAGGGAAAGGCACGAGGGGACATATTTCTATTTCAGTTATTTTCTCTTCATTTTTAATAATAAATTCATAGGTTTTTCTCAGATCTTTTTCAGTCTCTCCAGGAGTGCCCAGTACAAAAGAACATGTTGTATGTATGCCATATTCCATACAGAAATCAAGTGTTCTCTGATTTATTTCCACCGTAGAATTACCTTTAAGCTTTTTTAATATATCAGGAGAGCCGGATTCCATACCTATTGCAATGCCGGTAAATCCCATCCGTTTCAGAAGTTCCATCATATCTCTGTCCATAAGTTCTGCCCTGCCGAAACAGCTGAACCCATGGTCGGGACAGAGTTTTTCTTTTATAACAAAATCTACAAGTTCTTTTATTCTATTTTTATCTGCAATAAAGAGATCATCGAAGAATTTTATATGAGGAGGAGCAATATTATCCATAATAGATTTTATTTCTCCTGCCACATAGGAGGCGGAATGGGCGCGAAAACAATCCCAGAACATTGATGTTGAACAGAAGATACACCTGTAGGGACATCCCCGTGAGGAAATAGTATGGGTTATACCGAGAAGATCAATAAAATGGCGTTCAGGCCATGGAATTACATCGAGAGGTTTTATTAATGGTCTTTTTTCGGTAATGTGTATAATGCCATTGTCTCCTCTATAAACAATACCTTTTATATCTTTTAGTCTGTTCTCTTCAAATATCTTATATTTCAGAAACAAGTTAAGTAATTCCAGAATTGTTTCTTCTCCTTCCCCTATTACACCGAGAGAACATTCTTCTGGCAGATTATCAGGAAGGAGGGATATATGGACACCTCCTATAATTATGGGAACATCGGTGGATTTGCTCAGGGTTTCAATATGCCTGCAGGCAATAGAGAAATTCTCCGTTACAGACGATACACCTATTATATCCGGTTTCCATTCCAGAATATTATTTAAATCGGTAGAAATAAAAGTCTCTGCCCGAGGGAGATGCTTTTTCAGATAAGACTCTATATAAAAAAATCCGAGGGGAGGGCACATTTTCTGAACAAAACTTTTTATAGGATTTTCTTCGCTTGTAATTGATAATAATGCTAATTTCAATGTAACTACCTCTTTTTTTCGTGATCCGTGACGCGTGACGCGTGACGCTTGGTTATTGCAGTTCATCCTTCACTGCTACACATTCATCCGAACAATATTATCACAGTACATCTCAGAAATCAAATAAGAGAATGTAAAGAAATAACCCTTGCAAATTATCAGAACGGTTATTATCCTCGCGTCACGCGTTACGCGTTACACGTCACGATATAGACTGTAAATATGATGGAGTTATTTTTTCACAGACCCTAATTACCGCAACAGGTAAATTGGTACCCAAAAAAAATATGGCACTCACTCCTGTCCCTGGCCGGGCTCTGGAGGAAAAGATATGCCGTATTAAAAGAGAGTTATAAATTATATAGATGCAAAATATTAAACATCTAAAAAAAACAGTTTGTCACGCAACAGGATCATATCTTCTCCGGAAGAGTCCAGCCAGGGACAGGTTTTAATATGGGTAATAACTTATTTGGAGCCGTACTAAGGTTCTTCATGCATGCGTCACGACAAGTAAAAGAGGGATAGACATTCGCCTATCCCTCTTAATATTGAAAAAATTATTTTTAGCCGTAGAAAACCTTGGATTGACTTTCAGCAATAGCAAAATTAGTGGCAGCTCTTTTATTTCTCATATCTGAGAAGGTTTTATTCATATATTCAAAGAAATCCATCTGTTTTTTGAGTCTGTCCATTTCAGCCTTTGCGCGCATTTCTTCTATACTGTATAAAGCATCTCTTACTGCTATTCTTTCACTTTCTTCATGTTTGAGTAAGGTTAACTCCACATCTCTTCGGGCTTTATCCTTTTCCAGTATCTGTTTGAACTGATCGGGAGTAATTTTTCCAGCATCTACAAGTTGAAGTAATGTAGATGCTGCACTCGGAGATACTTTGGAATATTCCTGAAAATCAGGATTCCCCATTGCAGCAATTACATTTGGATTATTCATATTTATATTTTTCGGCGGTTGAAAAGTCTGCTGAGCAGCAAAAGGATTAACAGTAGCACCTTCAACGACTGATTCAGCACTTTTCCCGTCAAGACCGGCCAGTTGACTGCTTATCTGATCATTTCCATCATAGACTTTTCCGTCAGGTCCAAGTATACTCTGTTTATTCGGACTATAAGGTTTCCCATCAGGCCCCAGTAACTGAAATTGTCCTTTATTGAGTTCAGAGCCAGAACCAAGGCTGACCTGATCATTCTGTTCCGTATTAAGTTCTGCTTCACTCTTTCTGGACTGTCTATCAAAACCAACTGTTCTTGCGTTCAATTCAGCTTTTTGCTGGAACTGATTTATTCCTGTTGGTATCATGTTTCTTCCTCCTCTTGATTGAGAGATTAAATACTATATATTATTTATAAGTATAACATAAATAATATTTTTAAAAAGAGTATCTTTGTTAAAATTTTGTTAACTTTTTAACTTTTTCCCTGTGAAATTTTATAAACTCAAGAGGTTAAGCTTCCGCATTCAGTCCGGACGGGGTTTCTCCTTCATCAGACTCTTTTTGAAAGACAGAATAATCGGATCTCTTTACTTCTATACCTGCCTGCTTTAAATCGTAATATATTTTTTCATTATTTTCAAACATAGTAAGCATGACACCATCTCTTACAGCGGTGATAACCACTTCAAAGACTTCTAAAAGTAATCTTGTAATATCCTCTTCTTCCCAGTTAATTTTTTCTTTGCTATAATTCCATACTTCCAGATACATACGATTAAAAATCGTCATCATTTCTTCCGGAGTTAAACCGATATGAACATCCAAACCTTCCATTACAATCTGGTCTGAAAACTCTCTTTCTAAGACCAGATATTCACCTGCCTTTCATTAATGATATAACAGACTTCATCATAGTTGCTGTCGTTAAAAAAACCAGCATGTTATTCGGTATAAAATAACCTTTTCATGCTTCTCCAATGACTCCGCCCTTTGTCTCTACAGATTCAAGTACTACCCTTAACATATCTTCCGTTTCATCCAGAAGATAAGATGTTTCTTTTAAAATATCAAAAGAATTTAAAATTAAATCAACATTTTCTTTTTCTTCTATAAATTCAATATAATTATCTATTGCAGAAAGACATTTTGTCATAACCTTTACCATATTTTCATCAATAGTTCTGGTAATACTTGCTACATTTTCTGGAAGCTCTTCATCATAAACCTTTTTCTGGTCTTCTATCATTTCAATATCTTTATTTAAGAGCTCATGATATTGATTATATAAATCATCTTTTTTATCTTCTTCCAGGTCAGTTTTTTCATAAAGCTCCTTCAATCTTTCCCCTACTCTGGTCAGATGCTGTATTATTCCTATTTTTTTTATTTCATTTTCCCGTGCTTCTGTAATATGCTCAGAAGGTTCTGATTTATTTTTTGACATTTCTTCAGCTTGAGAGTTTATTTCCTTAGATGACACAATTTGCCCTCTCCTTTCCCGGATAAAATTATCCCTCTTAAGACCATTACTGACCTGAGCATAAGCATTTAATAAACCTTTTCCTCCTGTGACGCGTTACGGGAGCATATATTATTATTCATGCTTACCTCAGTAAGATAATAATAGTGTTCTATAAAATAGTAAAAAGTCCTTCCCTGTAGCTAAAAAAGTTGTAAGTAACGAGCAATGAGTTGTGAATAAAAGAGAACATTTCCACTGCCAGGCTCTTCCGAAAAACTATAATTCTCGTGCAAAAAAACTCCGGTAAATTGTTAGAAAAATTGTAAGCGTTCAGCAGTTAGTTGTCAGGTATCAGCTAAAGATTACAAAATCTGATAATACAAATAGTCTTACTGACCTGAGCATAAGCATGTAATAACAGTCTTCCTCCCGTCACGCGTAACGCGTTACGCGTCACGAGAGCAGATATTTATTATTTATGCTCACCTCAATAAATAGTATTTAATGACATTTATTATGTAATTTTCATAAAATCTGACTGATTGAAGGCTTACGAAAAATTAGTATCCTCCCGTCATGCGTTACGCATCACGATAAATAAAAAACTTGCCTCATATATAGAAATATAATATAATGTAATATATTCACAATGAGATTATTAAAATATCCTCAAAGAGCAGGAGGAACCTTATGTTACAGGATTTAGTAGAAGAAATTTTAAATGAAGTCCTCGGGGAAGATGAAAAAAAAGATAAAGAAGCGGTAAAAGAAGCGGTAAAAGAAGCGGTAGAAGAAATATACGGAGAAGAAGAATTTACAGAAGCTGAAATATACAGCAGTGTTGACGAATATTTCAAAAAACTGGAAAAAAGCACGTCGGAAGAAAAGAAACAGGAAATTACGCAGGGCAATAAGAATGGTACAGGCATAAAAGTAGTAATGTCTGAACTGGAAGAAGAGCTTGATGATATTATATCTGATGAAGAAATAGAGAATATTTTAACACCTGATATATATGAAGAAGAAAACTGGGAAAACGAAGATGTTAATTTTGAACTGGATGATGAAATAGATATTATAGAACTCTCAGATAAGACTTTAGAAAAAAGAGAGTCTGTAAAGATTGAACAGGAAGAAGAAATAGAACAGGAACAGGAAGAAGAAATAGAACAGGAACAGGAAGAAGAAATAGAACAGGAAATACAGGAGAAGCTGTATGAGGAAAAATTCGAAAAGAAAAAGGGAACGATTCAGGACGGGCGAAGTTTTTATCAGTATATATCATTATTAAGAGAAAACATGTTATCTCTCTGGGAAGAAGACAGAGAAGACATGAAGGAACAGTTTTACAAAAATAAAACCGTACTGGAAGAAATACTGAAAACGATAAACGCCGATGAGAAAGAACACAAACAGATTACATCAGAAATACAGGATAGAGAAATAAAATCTTTAAATCAGGATTGTTTGAAAATGTTGAATTTCTTTCGGAACAGTGTAGAGGAAATTATTAAATTCATGGATACAGAAGATCCTACCTATTCCTTTTCCAGTAAGAAAAATGCTGCTTCTGGTAATGAATTGATGATTTCTATAGGAGAAAAATTGAAACATATGTAGAGACGTTTAATAAAACGTCTCTACATATAACCTACCCCATAGGTAATGTTACAAGCCCTACGGAATTTACATTTACCTTCGGCGCTATTTCATTGTAAGAAAGAACCACTAAATTCGGGAAAGGTCTTTCAGTAAGTCTCCTCAAATAGAGTCTCACCTGGGGAGAACATAATACTATAGGCTGCATACCTTTATCCATGAGGGACTGTATCTGTTCTCCAAGAGCAGTAAGTATTACCTGGCCTGTATTCGGATCAAGTGTAAGGAATGAACCAAATTCAGTACGCTGTACTGCTCCTGCTATAATATTTTCAAGTTCAGGATCAAGTGTTATGACCGTTACAGTACCTTCATTATTCTGATATTCTCTGCATATAACGCGGCACATTGACTGACGGACATATTCTGTCAACATATCCGTATCTTTAGTAATATGGGCATAATCTCCAAGAGTTTCCAGAACTGTGACGAGATCTCTTATGGATATCTTTTCTTTTACAAGGTTTTGAAGTACCTTCTGAATTTCACCGAGTGTAAATAGATCGGGATACACCTCTTTTACAACTGCAGGATGGCTCTTTTTAACTGTTTCCAGCAAAGCTGCCACTTCCTGACGTCCTAAGAGTTCACCTCCATGGGTACGTATGACTTCTGTAATCTGTGTTGCCATAACACTGACAGGGTCGAAGATCATACAACCTACACGTTCTGCTTCACCGCGCTGATCTGCTGTAATCCATACTGCAGGCATACCATAGGTAGGATCAAAACATCTCGGACCTTTAAGGGATTTCAGGTGGTTTTCAGGGCCTATGGCAAGGAATTTGTTTATTATAACTTCTCCTGCAGCTACTTCTATATCTTTAATCTTTATCACATATCCGTTTGGTTTTAGCTGTAAATTATCTCTGAAACGAACTCCGGGAACTACAATACCCATTTCAAGAGCTATATGTCTTCTTATAGACGTAACACGATCAAGCAGTTTTGCTCCCTGGTTGGGATCTACAAGTGCCAGAAGACCGCGTCCCACTTCAAGAGAAATAGGGTCTACCGCCATTAACTGGACAACATTTTCAGGTTTTTTCTTGACTTCTTCCTCTTCTGCTTTTGTCTCTGCAATCTGCTGTTCTGCTGCTGCTTCCGGAGTGGCAGCAGCACCGCCTCCTGCTGATTCAGGAGTACTTATATCAATTTCTCCCTGATGTTTGCTCAGGATCCATCCTACTATAATAGCTGCTGCACCTAACAGTAAAAATGGTACAGGTGGCAAAGGAAGAATACCTGTAATACCCAGTATAAAGAACACCAGCATAAATCCGCCTGCCACAAGGAGAGCTTTAGGCTGGGCAGTAACCTGTTTGAATACATCTGCACCCAGGTTTGCATCTGATGCGGCACGGGATACAACCATACCCATAGCAGTCGACATAAGGAAAGCAGGTAATGTTGTAATAAGACCGTTTCCTACGGAAAGAGTAGCATATTGAACAAGAGCTTCACCTGCTGTCATGCCCTGCCTCATAACGCCCATAAGAATACCGCCTATAATGGCAATAACAATAATAATAACGGAAGCTATGGCATCTCCTTTAACAAACTTACCTGCACCGTCCATAGCGCCGTAAAAATCTGCTTCTCTTGATACGGCATTTCGTCGTGTCTTTGCTGTATCCGGGTCAATAAGACCTGCATTTAAATCAGCATCTATAGCCATCTGTTTACCGGGCATAGCGTCCAGGGTAAAACGGGCACCGACCTGGGCAATACGTTCTGCACCGCTTGTTATAACCATAAAGTTTACAACAATAATGACTATAAATATTATAAGACCTACTATGAGGTCACCACCCATAGCGACTTCACCGAAGGCAACTACTACATGTCCCACACCATTTGCTCCTCTGTGTCCGTCAAGGAGTATTAGACGAAGAGTGGAAATATCAAGAGAGACTCTGAAAAGAGTTGCCACAAGAAGTAAGGTAGGGAAAACTGCAAACTGGAGAGGTTCTCTTATGAATATGGAAATCATAAGAGTTACTATGGACATAGATATATTCACGACAAGAAGAACATCCAGAAAAAAAGGCGGTATTTTAATTATAATAAGGGCTATAATCATAATCAAAAGAACAGCTGTTACAAGGTCTGAAGACCGTCCTATTTTCTGAATGACACCTATAGCACCGCCGCCACCAGGCATAAAATTCCCTCCTTAAACATATCTTTATTCGTTAAGTATTCAGCTATCAGCTATCAACCATACAGACTGATTGCTGACAGCCAGCTTCTTAACACTTCATAAAAATTTTATATCAGAAATTCCTTCTCATTGCTCCTGCTGCAGGTGCACCGCCTCCCCTGGCTCCCATTCTTCTCATTCTCGCCATTTCCTGCTTCTTCTTCTGCTTAAATACATAGGCAAGAACTTCTGCAACTGCAGTATAAAGTTCTACAGGTACTGTCTGACCGACCTTGCATGCTTTAAACATAGTCTGTGCAAGATCTACATTTTCATAAATAAATATCTCGTTTTCTTCAGCTATAGATTTTATCTGAAGAGCAATAAGCCTTTTACCTTTTGCAATCACCTGTGGCGCCTGCATGGAAGCAGGATCATATTTAATAGCCACAGCAAATTCTGTAGGATTTGTAACAACAGCATCTGATTCAGGCACTGCCTGCATCATACCACCCATAGCCATCTGTCTTGCAATCTGCTTCTGTTTACCTTTAATTTCAGGGTTACCTTCAGTTTCCTTATATTCATCCTTCAGCTCTTTAAAAGACATTCTCATATCCTTCATAAACTGGTGCTTCTGAATCATATAATCAACACCTGCAAGGACAAAGGAAACTATTATAATCTGACTGAAAAGCTGAACAGCAGTCTGTTTAACATAATGAACAGTATTTTCAATATCCCAGTTAACGGCAGCACAGACAACAGGTATGGCTTTTTTCACAACCATATAGGCAATCACACCTGTTCCTGCCACCTTCAAGACGTTTTGCACCAGAGTAAAAATTGTCTTAATTGAGAAAATTTTCTTAAACCCTGCAATAGGGTTTATTTTGTCTATCTTGGGCATTATAGGATCCATGGTAAATATAAATCCTACCTGGGCGAGATTACCTGCAATAGCAGCAATAACGACAACCGCAAGAAGCGGAATAATCATACCCAGAAACATGGTCAGAACTATCTTCGAATAATGATCACAATCAAAGATATTAATATGGAATCCCGGTAATCCCCTGTAAACCTGGTCAGCAAACTCTGCAATCTTCCAGAAATAGGTCTTACCCATCACATGTAACATGGCAGCAGTAACAACTAATAAGATAGCTGTAGGGAAATCCTGCCCTTTGCATACCTGTCCTTTTTTTCTTGCTTCCTGTAACTTATGGTCAGATGGTTCTTCAGTCTGATCCGACTCTGCCACAAAAATCACCCCCCTGGTTTCATTAATAATAGTATTTTTAATATAGATATATAATTATCATTAAAAATAAGTATAAGCTTTTTTGCCACATAAGGGATAGCAGCAGAAAGAACTGTAGTGCCTACCAGTATATTTACCGGGAAAGAGAGCATAAATACATTCATCTGAGGTGCTGCTCTTGCCACAAGGCCGAGAGCCATTTGAACTATATAAAGTGCTGCCATACAAGGAGAAGCTATCTGAACGCCAAGGACAAGCATATCATTTGTCATGGAGACAAACTCTCCTATAAGAGCACTCCTGGGAACAAAAATGGCATCTACAGGAACTGTCTGAAAACTTCTATAGATTGCAATAATAAGACTGTGATGACCGTTTATAATCAAATAAACCATCATGGCAAGATAAAATTTAAATCTTCTTATCATATTGACAGTTCCGCCGGCAGACGGGTCAAAAGAAGCAGCAGTACTCAGACCCAGTTGAGTGTCTACCAGTTCTCCTGCAAATTGTATTGTATACATAGTCAGACTTGCTGCAAACCCTACAAGAAGACCTACCATAATATTACTGAATATAATTCCCAGATGCTGGGGAACACTGGCAGTAAGTCCCTGAGGCATAGGTAAGGTAGGATAAAGAGCGGTAGCTATAACTATTACGGAACCGACTCTGGCTCTCATAGTTATATGTCTGCTACCGAATATAGGTGCCTGAAGGCCAATACCCATACATCTGGCTATGGTCAGTCCCCATAGCTCTATAGCTACTATACTGGGTTCAAGAGCCTCTGCGCCTGTCATAAATCTCCTCCTTCACCTGTGTTATCTGCTGCCTATAATAGCTATCTGACGCCATGTTTCTATAGTAAAAGTCATCATTGTAGATGACATCCATGGCCCAAAAATCATCAGAGCGGCAAAAGTTACAAGCAATTTCGGTACAAAACCAAGGGTCTGTTCCTGAACGGAACTGACTGCCTGAAGCACTGAAACAACAAGTCCTACACCGAGAGCTATAAAGAGCATAGGCGCAGATAAGATATAAATCATATAAAGAGCCTTACCTCCTATAGCCAAGATTTCTCTTTCCGTAACCTTTACTTCAGGTATTGTATAGGCCCAGACAATATGAGGTACAGAATTCTTGTAACTTGTAGCAATCCATGGAACGTCTTCAAGCCTTGCATGGAGAAAAGCTCTTATTTTCTGACCGAGATAAGGGCCTCTCTGGTAAACAACATAAAAAGTGGCAAGTATTTTAGGTACAAAAGAAAGACTCTGTTCCTGAACCTGTGTGGCTGCCTGAAATACAGCTATGACAATACCGACTACAACGGCAGCAACAAGCATAGGCCATGCAAGGTGAATTATCAAAGCCAGAGCTTCCTTTGCTACTGTAGAAATCCATTCAATAGTCATGATGTCAATCCTTTATTTTGTAGTTTTACCTATTATTTCTATTCTCATCCAGGTTTCTCTGGTAAAATTTATCATACTGGACGATATCCACGGGCCAAACACAAGGAGCATTACAAAAGTTACAAGCAGTTTTGGTACAAATCCGAGAGTCTGCTCCTGAACGGATGTAACAGCCTGAAGTATGGCAACAACAAGTCCAAGAGCTACTGCGGAAAACAACATAGGAGCAGAGAGTAGAAAAATCATAAAAAGAGCTCTTCCTCCCATAGCCATAACCTCCCTCTCTGTGAGTTTGGCCTCAGAGAGATTACAGGACAACACAAAAATTATGAACAAAACATTCATAAGAAAATAAATTCTTTTTTTATGCCAGTTCATAACATTCACCTCTGCGTTATTATACCATTTTTTAAGACTTCCTGTAAACCTTAAATTAGTGAATAGTGAGTAGTGAATAGTAAGTAAAATCATTTGTTTTCACTTTTCATGACTCACTACTTAAAACTTTTAACAAGACTTTCTATAATAATCCCCCACCCGTCTACCATGACAAAGAGCAGCAATTTAAAAGGCATGGAAATAGTCATTGGAGACAGCATGAACATACCCATAGACATGAGTACCGACGATACAACCATATCTACGACAAGGAAGGGGATATAAATCGCAAATCCTATCTCAAAAGCAGTTTTAATTTCACTGATCATAAAAGCAGGTATAAGGACATGTATTGGTACATCAGCTTTAGTTTTGGGTTTTTTCATCTGAGCAAGTTTAATAAAAAGAACAAGATCTTTTTCTCTTACCTGCCTGAACATAAAATCTTTTATAGGCCCCAGGGCTTTATCTACAAATTCTGCTGTCTGTATGTCACCTTTCATAAAAGGCTGTAATGCTTCATTATTCACCTTATTCGCTACAGGAGCCATTATAAAAAAGGTCAGAAAAATAGCAAGCCCCATCAATACCTGTGTCGGAGGTACCTGTTGAGTTCCAAGAGCACTTCTTATAAAAGACAGTACTATGGCAACCCTTATAAAGGAAGTCATCATAATCAAGAGGTATGGAGCCAGAGTAAGAATACTGAGTGCTGCCAGTATCTGAAAAGGCAATGCGACTCCTGTGTCCTTCGGAATTACCGCTTCTCCTCTTTTTTCTTCTCCACCTTTACCTCCGTTTATATTCACATCTATTTTAGGGAAATTAAATAGTAAAGGATTTTTACCTGTCGAAGAGCTTTCTTCCTGGGCCTGTGCCACTTCCACATTTATCAGAAATAACGAAGAAATAAGAAAAATAAGGAAAATGATAGAAACTACTGAAAAATACAATCTGTTTTTCATAGTCCCCCTCCTATCTATTTTTAGTATCCCGTGTAAAAACAGATGCAAGACCGTAAAGACCAAAGGTCTGGAAAATTCTTGACAATATACCGGCCTGTCCCCTGTTATTATTATTCATAATATTGCTGAATTCTTCTTTAAAAGCAGACTTACTCTCTTCAGGAGAAGCATTTGTATCCGCTACTGTAAAAGCTTCGGGCTCAAATTCCCTGAGAAGGGTTATTTCTTTTTCGGTAGCACCTACGAGTAATACTCTGGTGCCAACTTTTACAAGAGATAAAAACAACGTTTTTTGAGGTTGAAGTTGAATCTGCTCCATTACAAATAAATTCTTTTTTGGCTGAGGAATAATACCTGCACCTTTTGCATAAAGAAGTTTTAATACGACATAAACAAGAAGACAGACAATACCAAGACTGGTTATAATATTGAGAATTTTTGTTAAAAACCCTGTACTTTGAGATGTATCAACAGTTTCTTTTGTTCTATCCTGATAAGCTTTATTGGGTTCTTCACTGTCATAATTAAGATTAAGTTCTTCCGATGACGGGGTTATTTCAGGAATGGGAGTAGATTTATCGGATTTGCCGGGTTTTTTTTCCGTAACTGATGGCGTACCGGAAGATGGAGGCGTCATCACTGATACAAAAGGAGTACCCGAAGATGCAGGAGTCATCACTGACCCGTAAGATATATTTGAATGGGAAAAGAACATTAAAAGTATGAATAAAAAAAATCTTTTCACAGGATAATCTCCTCTTATCTCGTGTTACACTAAAGTGTAACGCATTAAGAATTAACCTTTACTATAACAGTCGTAACGTAATTCAAAATCTTCCCTGTTTCTTTCAGAGGATTTAAAATTTTTTAATATTTTCTACCAATAATACCGTTTATTCTGACTCCATAACACTCATCTACTGATACTACTTCTCCTCTGGCTATAAGTTTTGAATTTACCCTTACATCCACAGAATCCATTGCAAGTTTATCCAGTTCAACGACAGAACCGACCTGAAGGTTTAATATTTCACTTACAGGTAAATTAGATCTGCCGAGTTCTACGGCAATTTCAAGAGGTATTTCGCCCAGAACCCGGAGAAACCCCTGAGAAGAATTATCCTGATATCTATCACTGTAATCAAAGCCCGGTGATTGTTCATCATAGTCTTCATAGTCATACATAGCCTGTTCCCCCTGTTAACCGGTTGCTATCTCGGTTATTCTGACACCAAAATAATCATCAATTGCCACAACCTCTCCTTTGGCAATTAATTTATCATTAACACGCAAATCAATATGATCATCTGCCATTTTATCAAGTTCTATTACAGCTCCTACACCGAGTTTCAAAATATCTTTAACAGGCATTTTGGTTCTTCCCAGTTCTGCTACAACCTGCAGGGGAACATCAATTAAAATATCTATAGTCTGCTGTCCTTCAGATTGACCGCTTACATCACCAAGAGGTGCGAATTGAACCTGCCTTACAGTTTCTTCATCTCCGTCAAAAAAATCATCATTTCTCCTCAAATTCCTCATCTCCCTCCTGTACAACTTTACATATCTGTAAAGCCACTTTCTTTTCCCTCACTCCTGGACGTCCAAGAAATTTGGTTTTTCCCTGTATTTTAACCCTCAGGGCATTTTCTATGGACGTATTCAGCCTGACCACATCACCGACACCTATATTCACAAGGTCCTGAAACATTATTTCCGATCTCCCCAGTTCCACTACAATACCTATCCTGGCAGATTCCAGTATAGCAGGATTGGAAGTAATAGATTTCTGACCCTTTACGGCAGTGGTTTTTGAAAGAAGATCTGGTGCTTTAACTTTTGGTATAACAGGCTTAAGGAATTGAAGTGGTAAACATATCTTCATATCTCCGGGCGTCTCCCCTATTCTGACCCGAAAATTGGCTATAGCCATAGGCTCATTCGGAGAATAAAGTTGAACTGCCTGAGGATTACATTCCATTTTCTCATGTTGAACATTAAATTCCTTTATTTCTTTAAAAGCTTCCGTAAACTGTCCGAGAACCTTTTGAACCAGTTTACAAAAAATAACCTCTTCCAGTTCTGTAAGTCTGTTATCTTCGGAAATTGGCTGTCCTTTACCACCCAGGAGTCTATCCACTACAGATAAACAGAGCGGAAATTCAATAAAAATTACTCCTTTTGCATTAAACCCTTCTATAGTAAAAATATTCAAAGCAGACGGATCTACCAGAGAGTGAGTATAAACATCGTAACTCACATAATTATTATTTTCCCATTTGACCTGAACCCTTAAACGAAGAACTGATACGAATAAAGCAGTAAGTAATTCTGCAAAATGAATCAATACTTTTTCAAGAAATCTCTCCTGATCGAGAGCAAGTTTTTCAACTTTTGTAAAATCATACCTGTCTACTTTTCTTGAAGGAGCAACATAACCTTTACCTGATACCTGGGCTCTGGCCCTTTCAATCTGAGGTATATTTTTCAAAGGTTCTTCATAATGTTCTGCTACAGGTTCTCTGACACTGCTACTTTCTCTGATTCTGCTTTTAAGACCTCTTTGCTGGCGACGATAGGGAACATCCCTCAAAGATATACCCCCTCTTTAAAAAGATTATAACTTATTTCATTATAACACAGATATATATTATTTGTCTATGAAATTTTTAATGTATGAAGAGTGAGTATAACGTTTTTTTACAACATGTAGCTTCACTTTTACCGGAAATTTTACGTAATTTCATAAATCTATTACTGAGGTGAGCATAAATAATAAATATATGCTCTCGTAACGCGTAACGCGTGACGGGAGGAAGACCTTTATTAAATGCTTATGCTCAGGTCAGTAATTAGTGAAAAGTGAATAGTAATTAAAATAAAGCTTTTTCACTTTTCACTCTAACAGGCATGACCGTATCGGTCACTACCAAATATGAAAATGAATAGACAGTGGAGCATAAAACTTCATCATTTTCATATAAAATATTCTGTGACAAATTTATTTTTCCATTGTATATAAAATCATCTGTCATTGTTTATGCGAGCAGGAGTAAAGAGATGATAACGTCAAAACTCTCCGCCATGAAAAATAAAAATCGTGAAATGGTTTTGCCCGGATATATCCGGTCATATTTCACACTTCACGATTTTCTTACAGACAATCAGGCCGTTACCTCAAAAATCTCTCTCGTAATTCCGTCACAGGTGATCTTTACAGAAGAGCCATTTTTAGCCGCTTCTGCAAGTATTTTTAATTCCGTCTCTCTATCCGGTTTTATCCAGTAAAAGGCAGCTCTGGTTCTGAATATAACATTATAATTATCATTATCCTGCCTTTTACCAATTCCCCTTACCTTTTCTTCAAACGTAATAGTCATATGAATCCTTTCAGGTTATAGATATTTCAGGAGGTATTTCCTCCGGATGATGGGCATAATACTCATTTTTAATATCTTTGAGAGCTTTTGAATATTCCTTTATTGTATCTGATGTAGCATCAAGACTTTCTTCAAAGGTCTGATTTTCTCCATCAGATTCAACAGGACCGAACTGAGGAGCTCTTGTAATATCAACCTTGATCTTCAGGTCTTTATCTCTCATCATGCCTATCCATTCCTCTGCCCTGAGTGGATGGTCTGCCATGGACGGGTCTATAATATAGCCTTCTATCTTTTCTGTTTTCGGATCTTTTGCAAAGGTAATAGGAGCGACATGGTACCACCATTCGGCATTCATAAATTTATTTTTTGCAGTAAGCATGCCTCCTCCGTACAGATCCTCTATCATTACAAACATCTTTCCACAATTAATATTGTCTTTCATCATAGTTTCGCACATATGATGGGCTCTGGCATAACATCCGTCAACGATGTATTCAAATGGTACCTGCGGATCAGAAGCAAGTTTTTTAAATTCTTCTTTTAATTCTGCAAGAGAAGGTATTCGGCCGTTCAGTTTCGAAACATCCTGAATATTCTGCATTCTGGCGCCGGGGCCCAGTTTACCTATAAGGTCTTTCATATACCCTGTCTGATTGAAATCAGTATTGGAAGGAGTTTCATGAAAGCCTTTCTCTCCTGATAAATAGGATGTCAACTCTCCAAGATCAAATTTTGCATGTTCATCATCTAACATAGTAATAAATTTCGGGTTGTCGGAAGATTTAACTTTAATATTATTTGCTGCAGTTGTTACAGCTTCTTTCAACACTTCCGCCCGGCGAACATGTATATCTGCGGAAGGTTTTTTAGAAGTTTCTTCATGAGAACCTATAGAACAGAGATCTTTAGGGGATATAGAAAGAGCTTCTTTTTCCAGTTTTATTTTAACGGCAGGTATCTTTATATCCGAAATATTCAGAGGCCTGATATTTTTAATAACATCTCCCATTCCTATCACCTGTCTTTTCTTAAAAATATATAAAGTATAGTTCTGATTTACATTATATTTCTTAATTTTCAAAATTATACAGGGTAAATGTTAAAAAAATGTTAATTTTTTTTCAGTATTCAACTATGGTAAATTTTATAATATATTTCATAACTTAGTACCGTAACAGGTAAAAGGGTACCCATAAAAAGCTTCTGCCTGGCAGGCTCTGGAGAAGAAAAATTCGTTTTTTCTATAGTATTAAAAATTAAATAAGGGTTAATTTATTGTCTGTAAAACAAATGATATAAGGCAAATTATTTTTCTTTGTAAGAGCCTGTCAGGCAGAAGCTGATAAAATGGTTACGAACTTATTTGGAGCGGTATTTAGGAGTTGTCAGGAAATAACTACATCTTAATTACGATTTGTATCGTGACGCGTAACGCGTAACGCGTGACGCGAGGATAATAACCGTTCTGACAATTTGCCGGAGTTATTTTCTTACAGTCCCTTATTAGAATTCAAGTGAATAGTGAGTGGTGAGTAGTGAGTAGAATATGGCAATGTCACTCACTATTCACTACTCACTCATTAATTATGAATTGTTATGAAACTAACTATAATAGTATTCTATTTATAGATTACAATTTTTTATCATCGGAAGAGGATCCCAGCAATCATCATCTCCGCCTGAAATCACATAGTCTTCCCCTATCTTCTGTGCCATCTCATCTATCCTTACAAATTTATATCCCTTTTCTGTCAATCTCTCGATAATATCCGGCAATGCATTGATTGTTTGATCCACTCCGTCATGCATCAGTACAATCCCACCGGGAGTAATTCTATATAAAACTTTATCTGCTATAATTTCTTCTCCCGGTTTTTCATAATCACCGGAATTAGCGGTCCAGAACACTGTAGAAAGCCCTGCCCTGGCAGCGGAATCAAGGACTATTCTGTCATAATTTCCTCCGGGAGGACGACAGAAAAATACATCAATATTAAGGATATATTTTATTACATTATTACAGGCCTGCCACTCCAGGACAGCCTCCTCTTCAAATAAGGTAATAAGATTTTTATGATGATACGTATGATTGGCAATTAAATGACCATCATCATATATATGTTTCAGAAGGAACGGGTATTTCTCTGCCATAGAACCTACCACAAAAAATGTGGCTTTTATATTATATTTTCTCAATACATCCAGAAGAAGGAGAGTATATTTCAGATGAGGGCCATCATCAAATGTGAGGGCCACAGTTTTTTCTCCCCTCATGTCTTCTGTTATATCATAATAAAGTCTGGATTTCTTCAGTGTCCCTTCAGATATTTCTTTCTTTGCCCTCTCAAGAGGTGTTACTATAACACTGTTATCGTTCTTTTTCCTGTTATAATAAAAATTTGTCTGATTTTTACTCTTTACAACATAAAGAACTCTATTGCTCTGTCCATAATCCTTTTTACCATAAGATAAAAGAAATAATATGATGATTGTAAAAAATATAATTACTCTGGTAAGATTAAACATAAATACTGTTTCCTTTATAATATAATAGTTACGCGTAACACGTGACAGATGGTTTTGTGGTGAGTGATGCGTGCTTTAACCGGTACCGGGCGAACACATGGACTTTTCACTCTTCACTCTTCACTAAATTACATCACATTTACATCCTCTTGTATTTACTATCTCAAGGCATGATTTTCCTTTAAGATCCAGAAGATTTTCATCAAACATTACAGATGGAAGAAGGAGATGACTGAGATTTTTCTCCTCTTCTGTTGCCAAGAGTATATCATCAACAGTAAGAAGACCTGTACAGGCAATATTACCTCCGAAAAACACATTTTTCACAGGCAATAACCTTATCTCAATACCTTCCTTTTTCAATGCACTATCCAACATGTTAAAGGCAAGCTCAGATGTTACAACAGAAGAATTATCTGTCATCATATGTTTTATTTTTTCAATAACAGACCAGTCCAGATCATACAAAAAAGTAAGACCGGATTTTTCTCCCTTATTTTTAATAATTTTACAGTCAATTATTTCTCTCTTTCTTCTGATTTTCAGAACAGGATTTTTCAGATTGTTCAGTCTGTTAAAAGCATCTGTCCTGCTTTCTGGTTTGTAATCTCCTATAGCCAGAATTTCATCACCTTCCTGAATACCTGCCATATCTCCCGGTGAACCGGCGACAGAGCCTTCTGTAACAGGTGTAAGATCATTCAGCAATGGAGGTTCCAATATTACAGGAGTCTTTATCACTGATTTCATATGTTTATAAAAATCTTTCAATTCAGTCATATTAACATGACGGACAGGGTTATTTTCGTCTGTATATTCAGTAAAGGAAGGCCAGAATATTTTTATTATTTCACTGCCTGTTCCGGAAAGAAACATTATTGTTTTTTTCAGTTCACCCGGGCCTGTAACATCAGGAAGCGCTATTATACTGGAAGAAAATGGGATTTTATATGAAGACAATATTTCAAGTGTGGTATTAAGTCCTTTTTTTACACCGAGAATCTGTTTTCTGTATGTTTCAGAAATTGTATTTACCGATATATGAAGTTCTACAGGTTTTATATGTGACAGTTCTCCAAGGATCTTCTCATTCAGCAAACTGCCGTTTGTAGTAATCTGTATCTGTGTGTAAGGGAATTTTTTTCTTAACATAAAGAGTACATCCATCAAATACGGATTTAGAAAAGGCTCACCTTCTATTATTCTTGTAGCTGACTCACCTATAACGACCTTTCTTTCAGGATCCAGAAAATCTATTATATCTTCAAATTCGGAAGGCTTTAAGTCATCTATTGTCAGGATTTCAAGACCGGGAGGGTTCTGTTTATGACTGCAGAAAAGGCAATGAAAATTACATCTTGATGTTACAGGTAAAATATTAAATTGACTTATTGAGTGAATATATTTATAATATAAATAATTATCCATTCAAAATGCTCCGGACTCTGTGAATTTTCTCTATTGCCACTTACTATCAGGGAGAGATGCCATTTGAAAAATTTTTTCTATTTCTTTATATTATTCATGTTCTCTTTAACGGCAGCCTTTGCAGACACATTCCATGAAGTAAAACAGCAGGAAACCCTGACTTCTATAGCAAAACAATATGGAGTTTCTCTGAAAGAAATTCTTTCTGCCAATTCCATAGACGATCCTGATAAAATTCATACAGGTCAGATACTTATAATACCGGATTTTTCATCCGGTACTGTCGAAAAATCAATTACCAGGTATGAAATAAAACAGGGTGACACACTCTCTTCTATTTCGCGCAAATATGGCATTTCCCTTCAGGAAATTCTCTCTGTAAATTCCCTTAACAGAGATGATAAGATAAAAACAGGTGATATATTAAAAATACCTACAGGATTTACCGTTGAAGGTCCTACCCATTATGTAAAGGAAGGGGAAACCATGTCATCCATAGCAAACAGCTACGGAGTATCTGTTATAAGTCTCTGCAATGCAAATTCAATAAGTAATCCGAACAGATTGAGAACAGGGAGACTGCTGGTTATACCGGAAAAAGATAATACAGAAGAAGTAATAAATAAATTCGGAGAAAGTGCCGTCATACAGGAAACCGTAGCACCATTAAGAGGAAAACCATCTGAAGAAGGAGAAACAGTTACTCAGGCAATTATGGGTGATATTGTCAGCATAAAAGAGAGCTCAGGAGACTGGTATTTTATAAGAACCGGCGAAGGCTATTTCGGCTGGGTTACGGGGAACAGCCTGGCTCCGGTAAGAGACATAAATTCAGAAAAAATTATCATTTCGGCTCTCAAGGCCGATATATCCTGTGCACCGGAAGAAGGTTCCGATTACTGCGGCCATGCAGTTATGGGCTCCAATCTTACCTTTATAAAAAAAGAAGGACAGTGGGTTGAAATCATGTTACCTTCGGGCCGGAAGGGATGGGTAAAGGAAGAACAGGTGCTTTTTAAACCTAAAGACCCGCAAAGTCCGGGAGAAATAGTAAAAACAGCAAAAATGTATCTCGGTGTCCCCTATCTATGGGGTGGAACTACCCCTCTCGGAGTGGATTGTTCAGGCTTTATATTTACCGTTTATAAAATGAACGGCTATATAATTCCCCGTGATGCGGAAAGCCAGTTCAATTACTGTGAACATATAGAAGATGAAAACCTTTTGCCCGGTGATCTCGTATTTTTCACAACCTATCTTCCGGGGCCTTCCCATGTGGGAATTTATCTGGGAGAAGAGAATTTTATCCATGCGTCATCAAGCAAAGGAGTTACGGTAAGTTCTATAAACGGTGATTATTATAAATGCCGTTATTTAGGAGGTGGAAGAATTAAAGAAATAGTAAGTGACAGACCGTTCAATAACAAATAGTAACGGGAGCTTTTCCTCGCGTCAC
The DNA here is from genome assembly GCA_964431735.1 of uncultured Synergistia bacterium. Taxonomy (GTDB): domain Bacteria; phylum Vulcanimicrobiota; class SpSt-956; order SpSt-956; family JAKJGF01; genus CALARM01. The sequence goes on from CAYSLJ010000010.1 coordinate 67,426, forward strand.
GCGTCACGCGTCACGAGTTACGATTCTTAATAAACATCTTAAGGAGGAATATTTATGAAAACCTGGCAGAAGGTTGCTATTGGTGTTGGAATATTTCTTGTTGTATCCTGTGTGATTATATCCATTATAGGAGGTATAGGGGCTTATTACGCATACAAAAACGGTAAAGGATTAGTTGAAGGTTTTACCAGTCCCGAAGCCAAACTGGCAAAAGCAAAGGAAATATGTGATTTCACATTACCGGCAGGTTATGACATAACATTTGCCATGGACCTTATGGGCATGAAAATGGCAATGATAAACTATACCTCTACACAGCAGATGATCATACTCATGCAGTTACCGAAGGGGAGTCAGATTTCCACGAAAGAATTCAAAGCGGAACTGGAGAAAGGGTCGAAAGAAGAACTGCTCCAGAAGATTAACCAGGGAAACTCTAATTCAAAAGTAAAGGAAATAAAAGAAATAGGTTCTCTTACTGTAAACGGCCATACAATTCCTTACTGTAAAGCAGTGTTTGAAAGTAACAGCGGAAAAGAATCTGACGGTATAATTGCCAATTACGAATGCACTGAAGGAGGAAGAAATTTCCTCATCATGGCCATGGCAGAAAACGGAAAATATGATGAAAAAATTACAGAAGATTTTTTAAAGAATTTAAAATGCCACTGAAGATTTCGGTAAAAAATGACATGTGATTTTACCTGTACAGGTTCCGGGTTATGGTTTTGTTCATTTCAGCTTTTACGTTCTGGCTCTTCTTAACTTGACACCCATCACCCGGCACCTGTAATCAGAGGTCACTGATTTAATTCTTTCAAAATATCAGTCAGAAGATCTATACCGAATTTTACTGTATCCACACCAATCCTTTCATCATTACCATGAGCTGTATCGCATTCTTCCGGAGAGTACTTGCATGATTCAAATCCATAGGTAATTATACCCAGAGGACGATAGAAAGTACTGTCTGTAGAACTTAAAAGAATAGAGGGTATAAGAGGTACATTATTTCCTCTTTTCTCTATACATTTCTTCAAAGCTTCTGAAAATTCATTGTTCCAAGGAGAAGAGGTGGAACGGGAAAAATCTTCTATTTTAATATGTACACTGTCATCGCGGATAATTTCTTTTAATTCTTCTATAAATTTATCCCTGTCCACACCTGGAAGCAATCTGCAGTCAAGAGAGATTGATGCTTCATTTGGTATGGTATTAATCTTTTCACTTCCTTTAAGACAGGTTATTGATATGGTATTCCTCAGACATGCATTGATTTCAGGAACCTTTGCAATCTCCTGAAGAAAATTTTTATTGTTAAGAGATGTAGAAAAATCACCGGTATATCCCGGTATTCTGGTAATATCCCTGTTTGCAAGAAGTAATTTTATATATTCCTTTAATTCAGGAATTATCATAAATTCAGATTTATAATCCAGTAATCTGTTTGCCGCTCTTATGGCACGGTTTACGGAAGAGTCTTCAACAGGTATGGAACCATGGCCCGGAGTGCCGGTAAAGGTCAGAGTAATCCACAGAGGAGCCTTCTCCCCTATTGTTACCATATAATATAAAATATTTCCTTTATTATCTGTTACCGCATATCCACCTTCATCAATTAAAAATTCCGCCCCTTTTATCAGGTCAGATTTTTTTTCTACCATCCATCTTGAACCAAGAGAACCTACTTCTTCATCAGATACGGCAAGTAACATAATATCTCTTTTAAGATGAACATTCATTCTTTTCAGGTTTATTACAGTCATAAGGTCAACGATAGCCTTCGTTTTCATATCCACTGCCCCTCTGCCGTAAATTTTCCCGACTTTTATTTCTCCTGAAAAAGGAGGAACTGTCCAGTATTCGGCATCTGCAGGGACAACATCCATATGATGGAGTAATATGACAGGTTTTTTTGTTCCGTCACCTCTCAGCACGGCAAGAAGATTTGCCCTGTTGTTTCCGAGATCAAAAAGCTGATTTTCTATTCCTTCCCTGTCAAGTATTTTCTTTAAAAACAATGCCGTTTTCATTTCATTTCCCGGGGGATTGGTAGTATCCAGGGAAATATATTCCTGCAAATTTTTTATACCTTCATCATATATTGAAAGTTCCTGAGAAAGTGTATATGAAGATAAGAGACATATTAATAAAAGTACAGAAACTAAAATCCTTTCAACATTTTTTAACATAAAAAATACCTCCTCATATTATTTGCTATCGTGACGCGTGACGCGGGAAAAAGACTTTTATTATATGTTTATGCTCAGGATTCATAAATAATAACCCCGTAATGCGTAATGGGAAGGGATTAAACCCGTGACGCGTCACGCGTCACGCCCCCCCGGTTATAAAATACACTGTAAACATTACCGATGAATAACAGTAATACGGTCATCAACTTTATTGTCCCACGGCACTTTACCGGCTTTAAAATATTCAAAAAATTCATCCTGACAGGAACCTGTTCTCTTTCTGTCTTTTGCCGTGTCAAAATCCTTATGCCTTCCCATGGTTTCATTTACAAAGATAAAATATTCCCTGTTATCATCCAGTTCTTTTCCTTCCACTGTAAGAGAAACCAGTCTGTGACCTTCCGGGTTTGAAGGGTCATAAGTGTATTTCAAAGAACCTGCAGGAATTGCAAGTTCTGTTGCACCGTCGGAAAGACACCTTTCTATATGCTGTCTTATATATTTACCTTTTATGGTGAGTGTAACAAATCCTTCTTCCGTAAAAGGGAGAGCACTGTAAAGATCTTTTTTCGTAACAGTACCTGCTTTTATATTACCTCTCAATGTTCTGGAATTACATATGCCACAGGGAGCACCGGATTTTTTCCAGATTGAATCTGCATGTATCTGATTTAATTTACCCATAAATCTATGGCCGTAAGTGAGATCTTCAGATGCTTCCCCCATAACCTCAGAGCCGACTTTTTCAGTTTCTTCAATATAAGGAGCAATGAGTTTCTCTATTTCCGGATCGGGAGGTATTTGATTTGAAATGACAGGAATAAGACAGGAACTATAACTTACTATTTTTTTATTCTTAATATAGAGCTCCAGCTTCCCCAGGTATTTCCCCTGAGAGCCGGCCTGAACAATTATAGTATTTCCAACTTTTCTGGCATGTTCCAGTTTAGTATGACTGTGTCCTCCTACTATAATATCAATACCTTTAACCTCTGCTGCAAGTTTTTCATCTTCACTCACTCCGAGATGGGAAAGTACTATTATAAGGTCTGCTCCTTTCAATTCGGGAAGAATTTTCCTCACTGTTTCTGCAGAACCTTTAAATTCAAGACCTTCTCTTCTGGATTTATCTACATAATGTGCTATATCAGGCGTGTCAAGACCGATAACCGCAACTTTTATGCCTTTCATTTCTTTAATTATATATGGTTTTACTCCATCCATAACTTTTCCGTCAGAAGTTTTTATTATATTTGCACCCAGTACCGGTGTATTCAGATTGTCCATCATAGATTTAAGGTCATAAAGCCCCCAGGCAAAATCATGATTTCCCAGAGTTATGGCATCAAATCCAATCTGTTTAAAAGCATCTGTAACAACTTTTCCCTTTGAAATATAGGAAGCCATTGTACCTTCCGCTATATCTCCTGCATTCAGAACTATTGTGCCAGCAATGTCTCTTTCTCTTTCCCGATCAATTAATGTCTTCAAACAGGCAATTCCCCCTGTCTTACTATCCCGGGAAATTTCCGGTTCTAAAAAAGGCTCAATTGCGCCGTGAAAATCATTTATATGAAGTATATGAAGTTTTATAAGGGATTTATCAGATTGTATATCGGAAGACGTCTGTCCTGTTGCCACTCCGTAAGATAAGATATATCCGAACATAGACAGAAAAAAAATGACAGAAAAAGGCCTTTTACAAAATTTAAACATTGAATCACCTCCGTAATGAAATTACCTGTAGATGAAATTTACTTTTCTAGTCTTTATGGCATATATCCTTCCTGTATTGAAAAATATCTGACCGATAAATTATTTAGATAATTTGCTTTTACATAATTTTCATCTAAAACCTTATTTTTGACTGCGATTTATACGAGAATCGTGACGCGTAACGCGTAACGCGTGACGGGAGGAACAGAT